>JBCCKZ010000845.1:0-2637 GCA_039027135.1 Planctomycetota bacterium | reverse complement strand
CGGTCTGTCGTCATGCAAAGCATGACCTACGCCGGGGCGTTCAACATCCAGACGCACTACTAAAGCGAGTTCTTAAAAGCGTTCTTCCAATCGAAGGTGCTTTTACTTTCTGGCGGTAAGGCTCCTGCGTAGTCAGGAAAGTCTCCTCCTAAACCTCCTTTGGCGACCTTGGAATCAACTTTGGGTCGCGTGAAATTGGCTTCGCTCGAATCTCTCGACTGAACTTCGATGCGGGCTAACAAATCACTAGATTCGGCCGGCGGGATCCAGCCTCTTTTGAGTGGCCAATCGTCCGGCGGTGGCGTGCCCTCGCGAAAATTGTTTGCGAATGTCCAGGCGTCCCGATACGCGGCGCCGTCACCTGGTCCCCTGGCCATTTTATCATTGCCGCCACTATCCCATACAAACCACTCGTCTCCCGATCCGCCAAGCGAGAGGTTTGCAAGGACCTTCACGTTCGAAGGCTGGTTTCCGTTCTCCCAAATGCTTATCCCTCGAGAAGATGAAAACATCGTATTGTTCGCGAAAACCACGTTCTTGGGCTCATTTAACATATGTTGAAATTGGATCGCCGCCGCGGGACAGCCATCAAAGATGTTTTGCACAATCCAAACGTTCTCGAAGTGCCCGAGACATCCGATGCCGTAGCCGCACGATTCAAATCGGCAATCATGGATCAAAATACCGCTCGTCTTCAGTGGCTTTTTGGTCGCCATAACCATGCCCATGACTTGAATTGCATGATTACCCATTGAGAAGTTGCAGTTGGAAACGACCAAGGGAGATGCCTTGGGGTCATTTTCAACGGCTTCCAAGCTAAGGAGTGAGCCAGCTACCCCGAGGTTTGGATCCGATACGGTGAACGTGCAGTCCTCGAATCCGCCTCCATTGCATTGCTTTCCCATCAATACGCCAAAGAGTGCACCAGGACGCAACGCAAACGTCAACCCACGAAGCTTGATACCATCGATGTCCTCAACGACCAAGCAGCCGGGAGCAGAGACAGACCCGAGCCATCGTGATTGGCCTGTCGCTTCAATGGTAACATTCGTGAAGCGGGAGGGCGTTAAGAGTCTCAGCGATTCTTCATAATCGCTATCGTCAATAATTCGAATTGTTTGTCCTGGCTTAACATCAGCCGAAGCCTCGGTTATCGACTGGTATTCAGCAGCACCTTCTCTCTTGGCAACGGTCAAAACGTCCGGGCCATCAAATACATTTACGGGATCTTCTTCCACCTCATCTCGCCATTCAAATTGGGCCTCAAACAGCTCTTCTTCGCGACTGTCGATTTCGACGACCGCCGAACGAATGACCACTCCACTGGGCAAAGTCGCTCGCACTTTATGCTCACCCTTGGGAAGGTCAAACCGGTACGTGTCTTCGGTATTGGGATCGGTGACTTCAACGACCTGTTGACCATCAATCTCGACGATTGCTCCCTCAATCTTGCATTTGATGACGAGCGTTCCCTCCGGCGTTACGAGACGAATGATCGTCGGAATTCCGAACCAACCGCCGCCGAAGAGCAGGAGGCCAACCATCAGGATCATCCCGATTCGCTTCGATCCTCCATCTACCCGAGCGGCCGGAACGGCAGACGGTTCGGAATCGTCCCTTACGTCTAGGGTTGACGCAAAAGAGGCTTCCGGTCGTCGATCTTTTGTGTCGTATTGAAATTCATCTAAAACCGAATCACGTTCGGGAATCGGGAGCTCAACTTGAACGTCTTTGGATTCATCCGTCAGGCAAGTTGCGAGAGCACCACATGCTTCTCGCATTGAATCGAACCGATCGTCTGGTTCTTTCGCAACCATTCTCTTGAATACTTCATTGAGATGCCGATGACGATCGCCCTTTTCGACAACGAGGTCGGGAATGTCTGCAGTTTGATGTGCCATCACTTTTTCGAGCACGGTATCGCCAGCAAAGAGCGCTCTTCCATTTGCGAGGGTGAAGAGTGTGCAGCCCAAGCTGTAAATGTCAGCTCGATGGTCGACGCGTTTTGCGCTAATCGCTTGCTCCGGGGGCATGAAATCGACGGTCCCCATTGCAGCTCCGGTAAGCGACAGATCGCTCGCAGCTGCTTCCGCCGCTGCACTGCTCCATCGCGCCAATCCCATGTCAAGAACTTTCACGTTGCCCTTTCTATCGAGCAATAGATTTGCAGGTTTTATATCGCGATGAATGACCTCCTTCTGATGGGCGTGTTCAATCCCGCTTCCGGCTTGCAAAACACATTTGACGGCGTCGTCTATCTTTAAGGGCCCCCTTGAACGAATGAGGCTTCGAAGATCGCATCCATCAACATATTCCATGACTAGGTAATGCGTGTCATCAGACTTCCCCGCATCGAACGCTGTCACAATGTTTGCATGCGATAGCTGTGCGGCAACCTCCACTTCTCGCTCAAAGCGTTTGACCATCGAATCATCACCTGCGAATCGTTCTGGTAGAAACTTAATCGCTACCTTCCGTTTCATCCGGCGATGAATCGCAAGTAAGACCTCGCCCATGCCTCCTGCACCGATTGGTTCAACGACGGTGTATTCGCCAAGTATTAATCGATCGGATCGCCCCATCACAGCGACACCAAGCTGGTACATGCTGATACGTCCCGTGCGGACAAGCGCATCG
>JBCCKZ010000844.1:0-2642 GCA_039027135.1 Planctomycetota bacterium | reverse complement strand
ATGACGGGCGTTTTGCCGTCGATCAGAACGGCGACATCGTTCTAGCCAGTGGCGGGTTGGATTTTGAAACGGAGCCATCGGTTTCGTTGACGGTTACAGGTACTGACAACGAAACCAATGATACGGTTTCGCAGTCGGTTAGTTTTTCAGTGACCGATGCGAATGATCCTGTGACTGGTATCTTGCCTGCCGAAGCGACGCTTAAAGAGAACGTGGCTGGTGAAACGGTGGCCGAGCTAACGGTCGTCGACCAGGACCTGGACCAGGAATACCTTTTCTCGGTCGACGACAGCCGTTTCTTTGTCGACGAGTTTGATTTGCGGTTGTTGCCGGGCATTTCGGTTGACTACGAGGCCTCACCCAACATCACCGTCAACGTCACGGTTACTGAAGACGTCCCCGGCGGTTCGGTCTTCACGGGGCCGGTCGTCATTCGTGTAGAGAATTTCCCTGAGCAACCGTCGACGCTTTCACTTAGTGATCACACAATTACCGAGTTCATCTACGGTGATATCGTCGGCGATGTGTTTCTTGATGGCGTTGCTCCGGAGGCTAGATGGGAGTTCAGCGTTAATGACTCTCAGTTCGAGTTTGACGGCACAACGCTAAAGCTGCTTGACGATGTCTTTGCGGATCGTCGGGATGCCCAGCAGATCATCGTCGAAGTCACGGCAACCGATTCGCTCAGTCAGTTCAATGACTTGACCGAAACCTTTGTAATCGACGTGCTGGAAAACAGCCTTCCGGGGCATAACGCGGATCTGCCCAATGATGTCAACCATGATGGTGAGATCACGCCGCTCGACGCCTTGATCATCATCAACTACATCAACGCCCATGGCGCAGGACCTGTTGCCGATAGCGATCTTTTGCGATGTTATGACGTCAACGGCGATGGGATGATTACTCCGCTGGATGCCCTGTTGATCATCAATTTCCTCAATACTCCACAGACTGTTGGTGGGGGCGGTACCGATGATGGTGGTGAGAGCGAAGGTGGCGGAGCTGAGGGTGAATTCATCCCTCCGCAGGACTTGCTTCCTCAGACCGTTCCCAGTGACTCTATCGAAGAGCTCAGTCCACGCGAGTTTCGAGTTCAGCTGGAAGCGACCCCTGAAACCCAAAGACTGATTGAGGGTGCTCCCGCCCGTCGCGTTGCGATTGTCGTCCGGCATCAACATGTTGACGATGCGATTGTGGACTGGGAAACTGGCGAAGAGGTTCAATCCCTTCGCTTGTTTGACGGTGAGAAGATCACGACTTGAACGTCAGTCAGTTCATTGAGGACCATTTTCGACACTTCAACGCCCGCGAGCTTCTAGCTGCCGCGAAGGCGTATTGTCGGTTCGTCGACGCAGCAACGAGCGGGAAGATGATGGTGACGCTTGCCGGTGCGATGAGTACGGGCGAACTGGGCCGCTCACTCGCCGAGATGATTCGACGTGGCAAAGTCCATGCGATCACCTGTACGGCTGCCAATCTAGAAGAGGATCTCTTCAACCTGGTGGCACATAACGAGTACTCGATCGTTGAGAATTGGCGAGCGTTATCGGCCAGCGACGAACTCGCCTTGCGTGATCAAGGATTCAATCGGGTCACCGACACATGCATCCCCGAGACGATCATGCGTCACCTGGAGGATCGGCTGGTCCCGATGTGGGCGGAGGCGGCCTCACAAAATGCGAATCGCATGCCGTGCGATTTCATGTTCGAACTCTTGGATGATCAGTCGCTCGTCGAACACTATCAGATTCCAAGACAGAATAGTTGGGTCGCGGCGGCTAAAGATGCCGGCATTCCCATCTTCACGCCCGGTTTCGAAGACTCGACGCTTGGGAATATCTATACCGCTCACGTGATCGATGGTTCCGTCGCCAATCATCATGCCTATGCCACGGGTACGATGCAGATGGAAAAGCTTGCCGATTGGTATCAAACCAACGCTTTGAAGTCGCCCGTGGGGTTCTTTCAGATCGGTGGAGGCATCGCGGGCGATTTTCCGATCTGTGTCGTTCCCATGTTGATCCAGGATCTCGGACGCGAAATACCACTGTGGCAGTACTTTTGTCAGATAAGCGATGCCGTGACGAGCTATGGCGGCTACAGTTGAGCGGTGCCGAATGAAAAAATCACTTGGTACAAGCTATCTGTCGATTGTCCTAAATTCATGATCGAAAGTGACGCTTCGATCTGTGCGCCATTGGTTTTTGCTTACGTGCTGGGCTGGTGAATAACAGATTGATCATTCTTCATTCGAGTGGTTCCATGAGTGTCCGTTGCATTAGTCTGATAAGAGCCTTCGTGGTGGCATTACTTGTGGCGGGTAGTTTGACAGCCCAAGACCCGAGGCTATCCACTACGAAGCCCGAGGATGTCGCAAAGGAACCTGAACCCCAGCCGCGAGATGCGTTCGTTCAGAAGATGGATGAGACCTTCGAAATTGATCTGGACCAGGTCGCTGTCTCGGATCTTGCGGACGTGCTGACTGAACAACTCTCGTTGCCAGTCATCCTGGACCGGACAGCGATTGGAATGATAGGCAATCACATTTGGAGTGATAGCGTCTCGATCCAAGCGTCTGAATTACCACTGCGGAGTGTGCTTTATCGCTATTTGTCACCACTCGAACTTGCGGCGGATGT
>JBCCKZ010000843.1:0-2642 GCA_039027135.1 Planctomycetota bacterium | reverse complement strand
TGCGCATGTTCCATTCCTGGGCCATGCGAACGAGCGTGGGATAGATGACGGATTCGCCGTGCGGGTGATAATTACCCGATGTATCGCCGCTGATCTTCGCGCACTTGACCCGTTTGCTGCCAGGGCCCAGATTCAGGTCATTCATCGCGACCAAAATTCGTCGCTGAGAAGGCTTGAGACCGTCTCGAACATCGGGCAGGGCTCGCGAGACAATCACGCTCATGGCGTAAGTCAAATAGCTCTCACGAAGCTCATCCTCGATCGGCAGGTCGATCATGCGGAAAGCCCCGGCCCCCCCGCCGGAATCACCGTCATCACCACCGGCTGAAGAACCCTCGCCCTCTGGCCCTGGGGGATCGTTTTCGTCGAAATCTTGATCGTTGTCGTCTGCCAACGAGAAACCCTTTCAAAATGGCCCGTCGGACCAGAAAAAACGCTAGATTACCCAAGATTTTAAGTGATTTGCCGCGTTTCCACCACCGGATCAAGCTCCATGAATGACGCTCCCAAACTGCATTCCATTCAGGTAGGGAAGGTTGTCATTGAGGGTGAAATAGGGGCAAAAACGATCGGCCAGCGACGATGGAAGTCCGCATTCGATAAACGTCCTGTCGAAGGTGTGATAAACGTCCAGGCATTGGGCGTCGAAGGGGATGAGGTGGGTACGCCGAGCGTTCACGGAGGAGTTGATAAAGCCATTCTTTGCTACGCCCAGTCAAATTACGTTTTCTGGCGAAAAGAATGTCCAGATTTGGGTTTGGACTCCGGTGGCTTTGGTGAGAATTTCTCGATTGCATCGCTCGATGAAACCACCGTTTGCATCGGAGATCGGTTTCGGATTGGGGATAAGTTGTTGGTTGAGGTGAGTCAGCCTCGCGAACCGTGTTGGAAAATAGCCCGCCGATGGAATTGTGAAGAGCTTCCCAAGCGAGTTGGCGAAACGGGAAAAACCGGCTGGTATGTCCGCGTTCAGGAGCCAGGATCCGTCCAAGCCGGCGATTCGATCGAGCTGGCAGATCGCCCGCATCCTGACTGGCCTATTTCTCGAATCAATGACATTCTCATGGGGCGTCTCAGTGATCGAGTGGCGACGATCGAGTTGATGAATCTGGCGGTGTTGGCGGATGCCTTCAAGCGATCGATTTCCTAGCCGAAAGATGGCGGCTCTTGGCAATCATCTGCACGGCCCAAGGCCTGTTTCAGCTACCTGATTTGGCTCAAGCGGGGAAACGCCTTGATGGGCTTCACAATATATTTCGGTTGACACTTCGATCCACCTCGGTACTATCTTTGGCGTTCACGGTGATCTTGGTGGGTTCTGCTATCAAGATGAACAGGGAACTTCGGTGCGATTCCGAGACGGTCCGGCCGCTGTGTGCCATCCATATGAGCTCAAGATAGAGCTCGTGAATCCTTCGCTGAATCTTCGCCATTGGTCCGGTAGGACCGAGAAGGCTTTGCGGTGAAGGGGAGGGTGGTGAGTCAGAAGACCTACCGTGGACTAGACAGCTCGTTGCCCTCTTGGATTGGGGCAGTTGTTGCAGGATCGATTTCAGGTCCTTCCCTGCATTGATGCCACCCTTAGTTAGTCGGTACATCGATGATTATCTCCACGCCCGGTTGGTTTTGACGTGACACCACGGCAACGGCTTGTCGATTTTCGCGTCCGCGCGATGGGGCGTTGTCCGCAGGCGTTCACGCTGATCGAGCTGGTTGTTGTTGTATCCATCATTGGGATTCTCGTTTCATTGCTGCTCCCCGCCGTGCAGGCAGCTCGCGAATCAGCGCGGATGACAAGTTGTAAGAATCATCTTCATCAGATTGGTTTGGCGTTAGTCAACTTTGAGAGTCGCGAGAAGCACTTTCCAACCGGATGTGTTGGGTGTCGATTTACATTTCCGGCTCCTGGCCAGCCGTTTGTTCCGCTCGAGTTCCAATCTTGGATTACAAAGATCCTTCCCGAGTTAGAGCTGGGGCATTTACACGATGATGTTGACGAATCCATCCCGAGCTATCAGCCACCAAATACTGAAGCGGGCCAACAGATCCTCGGTGTATTGCTTTGCCCCACAACGCCCGATAGTCGCTACCACGCGTTGCGAGGTCCATGGAGGGGAATGGCGTGTACGGACTACGGTGGTCTTTATGGGCTTGAAGGTGTGGGGCACGACAACCTTGATCCCGACTTTCCGCACTTTATCCGGGCAACCTCTTTAGGTGTTTTGGTGTATGAAGAAGCAACTCGGTTTCGAGATATCACTGATGGGCTGACATACACCGCGATCGTTGCTGAGTCGCTCTTGCGTCGCAACGGAGACAGCGCCTGGATCAACGGCGGAAATTTATTTGCACACGAGGGCACCACACCAATCAATCAAGCATCCGGCCTCGGCAATGACATCGGCAGTCCACACAAGGGTGGTGCTCATGTTCTGTATTGCGACGGACGCGTTCTGTTTGTTCAGGAATCAATCGATCAATCGATTCTCAACGCCATGCTCACACGGGCTGGTGGGGAGGTCATCGCGGGGGAATGACTCGGTGCATGTTGCACCGAGTTACGCCAATTTGTTCTCGCTTTAACTTAAAGGAAACCTTTATGAATTTCGTTCACTTCCCCTTCACAAAAAAACGGAGAGCGT
>JBCCKZ010000842.1:0-2647 GCA_039027135.1 Planctomycetota bacterium | reverse complement strand
TCGAGCTTTATCCCGAGTCGTCAAATGTTTATAACAGCCTTGGTGAAGGATTACTCGCCGACAAGCAATACGATGAATCCCTGCGGAGCTATCGAAAGTCGGTCAAGTTGGATCCAAGCAACGCCGGTGGCAAGAAAGCGATAGAGCAGATCGAACGGCTGCTTAGTCAACAGAATCAAAGATAACTGAACCTAGCACTTAGAAAAAGTTACCAACGCAGCCAAGTGCTGGATTCATGCAACCAATCCGGCATCGACTCAAGCTCCTCATCGCTGGGAGGCCCTGTCAGGCGAACGACGCCATCTTTGGTAATTGCCAGCGTATGCTCGAAGTGCGCACTTGGTTTGCCGTCTCCCGTCACGATCGTCCAGCCATCCTCCTCTTCAAAAATTTCGTTCGTTCCCGCATTGACCATCGGCTCAACAGCAAGAACCAGCCCTGGCTTCAGATCAAAATCTTCGTTCTCCTCGATCAATGAAGCAGCAAAGTAATTCGGGACTTGAGGCGGTTCATGTAGATCTTTCCCGATACCATGTCCAACCATCTCTTGGACGACCGAGAAACCGGCATCGTGAACGAACTCTTCCATCGATTTTGCAACTTCGGACCACCTTTGACACTTCCCCAGTTGTTCAATAGCAAGATCAAGCGTCTCTTGCGTTGCTTTTAGCAGTCGTTGCGATTCGTCGTCGATAACTCCGATTGCATGCGTCACTGCAGCGTCGCCACACCATCCGTCAAGGCGGCACCCGGTGTCCACGGCAATGGTATCCCCCTCCACCAGAACTCGGTCCGGCGAGGGGATTCCGTGAACGACCTCATCATTGATGGACGCACAGATTTCAGCAGGGAAGGGCGGACGCTCTTCTGTCGCACCGTAATTAAGAAATAGAGGAGCCGCTCCATGTCGGGCGAATACGTCGATGTAAACCTGATTGATCTCCGCCGTTGAAACACCGGGACCAATCATCTTTGCAGCCGTCTGATGAGCCTCCCACACGACCAATCCAGCCGCACGCATTTTCTTGATTTCGCGTCTGGATTTAAGAACGTATCGGTAAGACATAAAAGAACTTTCTGCGTTGGAGTTGACACTCCACACGCCTGCAATGCGCTGACCCCACTGAGCATGCCAAAGCACGCCAATCCGTGAACAGCTACGACAATCTACTTCTTTTTAGGCCGGTAAATTTCGGTCGCCGTACCATAGAATACTTCCCCGGCGTTCATCATTGTTTCGCTAAGTTTTGGATGGGCATGAATCGTCTCAGTGATGTCACGAACGACGCATCCCATTTCGATCGCCAAAGCTGCTTCCGCGATCAGCTCGCCAGCACCCGGACCAACAATACCGCAACCTAGAACTTGCTCGCTTTCCGGATCAACCAGCCACTTTGTCATCCCCTCAGTCCGCCCCAGTGCTTGTGCACGACCACTGGCGGCCCAAGGGTACTTAACGACTTCGTGCGAAACACCTTGCGCTTTCGCTTCATCAACAGTTAATCCCGTCCACGCGATTTCAGGATCCGTGAAGACCACAGCCGGAATGGTGCGACGGTCAAACGTGGTTGCGTGACCCTGAATAACCTCCACTGCATGCCGACCTTCATGGTTTGCTTTGTGAGCCAACATTGGTTCGCCAGCCGCATCGCCAATCACAAAAATATTAGGTTCGTTGGTTCGCAAGGACGCGTCGTGCGCGATGAAGCCTTTTTCATCGACTTGAACCGCCGTATTTTCAAGTCCCAAGTTTTTCGTGTTTGGCCAACGACCGACGGAGACCAAGACGCGGTCATATGACTCAGTACCGAATTTTGCAGGACCTTCAAAAGTCACCTGAACCTTGTCGCCATCTAGGGCCAAAGACCCAACTTTGGTATCCAGATGAATCCGATCGTTAAACAGAATCTTCAAGTGCTTTTCAAGCGGTTTTACCAAATCCCGATCGGCCCCCATCAACAACCCTTTTTGCAGCTCAACCACGCTGACCTGGGTTCCAAGATTTGCATAGACCGTTCCCATCTCTAGGCCAATGTACCCGCCACCGATGACGAGCATGGATTCGGGAATGTCAGCTAGGTTCAACGCGCCCGTCGAATCCATGATTCGATCGGATCCCAAGTTGAACGCTCCTGGCATGGCTGGAACGCTGCCTGTCGCGATGATGGCGTGCTCAAAGGTAATCTGCCTCCCATCCGGAATTGACGGATCGTCTCCCTCCAATTCAACGGTGTTCGCGTTCACAAATTTTGCTCGGGCAGTGACGACGGTCACGTTTCGTTTCTTTGCAAGTCCATCAAGACCGCCGGTGAGCGTATCGACGACTTTGTTCTTGCGAGCCCGCAACTTGTCCAATTCAATTTGTGGCGTTCCAAAACTCACTCCCCAATCGTGTTCCATCTCTGCCGTTTCCGACAGCACTCGAGCCACATGCAGCAGGGCCTTTGACGGAATGCAGCCGCGAATCAGGCAGGTTCCGCCCAGCCGGCCTTCTGATTCAACAATGACGACATCCACGCCCTCATCGGCTGCGAGGAATGCAGCAGCGTATCCGCCAGGTCCACCACCAACGACCAAAAGTTGAGTTTGCATTTTCAATTCCGGAAATGAAGTGCTGTATACAAAGAATCAGGTGCAACCAAACCGG
>JBCCKZ010000841.1:0-2653 GCA_039027135.1 Planctomycetota bacterium | reverse complement strand
TCGGTCTCAGTTGAATAGATGGACAGGACATTGCTACGAATAAGACGAACAGATTTCCTCGTATTTGGGTTCTCTCTCTTCACGCTTGCGGATGGACTCTCATCCGTAACGGCACAAGAAGCGTATGCCTTGGGTGAAGACTCGCAAGTGCATGAGGATGTTCCACAAGGAACGGTGACGCACCACGTCTGGAAGAGCGAGGTCTTTCCCGGGACGATTCGTCATTTCTCGGTCTATGTGCCCGATCAATACAATGGCGAAACGGCCGCCTCGCTGATGGTTTTCCAAGATGGTCACGCGTACCTTGATCCCAACGGCCAGTTCCGCGCGACCGTCGTGATGGACAATCTGATCCATCGCAAGGAGATGCCCGTGACGGTCGGAATTTTTATCGACCCTGGACACCGATCGGAAACCTTGCCTGAGAAACGCGGCTGGAAACCGACACCGCAAAATCGCAGTTTCGAATACGACACGCTCTCGGATCAGTATTCCAAGTTTCTATTGGAAGAGATCCTGCCCGACGTTTCCAAGACCCTCAACATCACGAGTGACCCCGACCAACGTGCCATTTGTGGAATCAGCTCGGGAGGAATCTGTGCGTTTACCGTTGCATGGGAACGCCCCGATCAGTTCCGCAAGGTCATGAGCCACGTCGGGAGCTTTGTCAATATCCGAGGCGGTCACGTCTACCCTGCGTTGATTCGGAAAACAGACAAAAAGCCACTCCGCATCTTTCTCCAAGGTGGCGAAAACGACCTCGACAATCAGCACGGCAACTGGCCGTTGGCCAACCAACAGATGGCCCGATCGTTGGCCTTTAAGGACTATGATTATCGATTCGAGTTTGGCACCGAAGGCCATAACGGCAAGCATGGCGGCGCAATCTTGCCGGAGTCAATGAGGTGGCTTTGGAGATAAGACTCAGGCTCACCACTCCCCGGATGGCATGAGGCCGCTCCTCAAGGCTGCGCCGGCAAAAACTTCCCACCCGAGCCGCAACCTGCATTCTAGTGTTGAGATTGACGTAACCGTTCGAACTCGGAGTAACCTTCCCAAGCGATTCGTTGCAGATCAGCGCGATCCTTCGCTGAAAACACACGTTGAATCGGTTGCTGATCTCGATCTTTGGTCTTGTCAAACGATTTGTCTGGCCGTTGCCAAAAGCGGATGTCGGTCACCGAATCAACCGGTAGGCCCTCGGGAGTCCGTTCGAATATCGCTGCATAAAGGGTACACGCCGTGAGGTACGCCATCGTCTGGTTGAGATGCGCATCGTTGATAAACCGAAGGGTCAGATCAGGACGCTCGGTCTGTGCACGCAGTGCAACCAGAGCCATCGGCGCAACCGAAGCATCGACTTGGTTCGCCAAGGCCGCGATAGCTCGCGTCTTCTTCATTACCGTTGACGCATCGGGCGGCGTCGTGAGTGCTATGGCGTTCTGAGTGATTGGTGTCGTCACGTACAGGATCACGCGGGCACCCTGGTCGCGAGCCAACTCAACATACTTCGGCACAAATTGAGCGTAGAGGGATTGAGGTCCATCAAGGTCATCGCGGTAGGACTGCAGCACCACCACATCCCATCTTCTCCGTTGCGTCTCGAGCGTAGCCAGCAACTCTTGGTGCTTCCGTAAAGCTGCTTTCGCATAGCGGTCTTTGGGGTCTCTTGCCGCGTCTTCCAGGCTCACGATCGTGGCGAGTTCTTCGGCTTCGGTCAGGGAGTGCAGCTTGACGAAGTTTGCCGTACCCAAACGCCAGTGGTCCGACAACGTTCGTCCACCGTAGATCACTGTGGTCGGCTCGAATCCCAAGCCGGGATTACCCGCCTCGGCCATGGACTTCACGATTCCGGCCAAGTCGTGACGCCCCGTGTAGCTGTTTCCAATGAATAGGACATTGAGAGACCTAGTAGAAACAACATCTTCCGACTCAACCTGGGCATGTAACCCTCGCGGAGATACGAGTGAAATCAAGATGACGAAGACGGACACCAAACGCGCGATCATGAGGAACCTCTAGCGATAAACAGCGAAGGGCCACAGGGCTGAAAAACTCTTGGCAGCGGTAACGTACGGAGCACACCAACTTACCAGCCCCGGCAGTCATGCTCCGATGAAAAAATCCGCCGCAAGACTCAACGTCGTAGTATTCGAGCTTTCAACGGGCATGCGCGGCCGTCCATAAAATCGAGCGCCAAAACCGACGCGTCGGGTTGGACTTTCGCGCATGAAGCTCGCAGGCGGTTGTCTTACAGTCGGAATCGAATCGGGAGCTGTTCGGTCGACTCGACGGCACGCCCCCAACGTTTTGCCGGCGTCCCCTTCCAGGTCGAGACAGCCTGGATCGCCGTCTCGTCGAGCAATGGATGCCCGCTTGACTCCAACAAATCGACGCGTGTCACCGCTCCCGACCGATCGACCGTCAACCGCAGCAGAACGACACCTTCCCATCGTTTTCGGATGGCCTCTTGTGGGTAGTCGGGAGGCTTGTTTGATGAAAGATCGACGGACGCTTCCTTCTCAAGCCCGACCAGCTGCTCAACAGCGCTCGCTGCGGGTGACGGTGGTTCAAAAGTGACGCGTGGAATTTTCGGCCGGGGCGGGTCCTCGGGCATCTTCGTCTCGGGCTGCTCCGCAACGGGTGGTCGGCG
>JBCCKZ010000840.1:0-2657 GCA_039027135.1 Planctomycetota bacterium | reverse complement strand
CGCTGAGTGGAGGATTTTGAGGTCTTACAACCCCTCCAGTCATCCCAGAAACCTCGAAACGTGCGGCTCGACGCGACTGAGCCTCGTTCGCATTGACCGGGAATTGATCGGTTCCTCGTCCCCCGGGATGAACAACATGATAGGTGCATCCACCCAAGCTGGCCCCAGAGGATCGGTCAACGACCTCAAATTGCAGAGGACTATGGATGCCGATCGTCGGATGCAGGCATCGAGGCGGCTGCCAGGCGCGGAATCGAATTCCCGCAACAAACTGATTCGGGTCCCTCGTTTTGTGTAGTGGGACACGAATCCCATTGCACACGACGATGTGCCGATCTAACACATCGCTTCTGACGACCAGCTCAATCTTCTCAAGCGACGAGTCGACATACCGCACCGTACCGCCAGAACCGGGCTCTTCACCCATCACGTACCAAGGCTCAATCGCGTCGCGCAACGTGAGGTGAACGTCTCCAAACTGAGCTGATCCAATGGTGGGAAAACGAAATTCAACATGAGGTGCGAACCAACTCGGATCGATTTCAATGCCACGTTGCCCTAGTTCAGCGAGAACATCTCGAAGGTCTTCTTGCACATAGGTCGAAAGCAAGAATCGATCATGCAAACTGGCACCCCAGTCAATGATCGCATCATCGTAGGGTCGATCCCAAAATGCGGAAACAACCGACCGCACGAGAAGCCCACAAACCAATGACATGCGTGGATGAGGCGGCATCTCGAAGCCACGCAACTCGACAAGACCGAGTCGGCCTGTCGATGAATCTGGCGAGTAAAGCTTGTCAATGCAGATTTCGGCACGGTGAGTATTGCCCGTCAGGTCGGTCAACAAGTCACGAAACAGACGGTCGACCAACCAAATCGGTGCACCGGTGTCACGTCCCGGCACCTGCGCCATCGCCAAACGAAGTTCGTCGGCCGCATCGCGTCGAGACTCATCCATACGCGGCGCTTGACTGGTAGGCCCGATGAACTTGCTACTAAACAAATAGGAAAGCGACGGGTGGTTGTTCCAAAACGCCACCATCGAAGCGAGCAGATCTGGTCGACGCAAGAAAGGGCTATCGGCGGTAGACGAAGAGCCAACAACGATGTGATTTCCACCACCCGTCCCCGTATGTCGACCATCGAGATCAAACTTATCGGTTCCCAAACGGCTCTCACGTGCTTTCTCGTACATCGTTTCCGTGATGTCGACCAGTTCCCTCCACGAGGACGCGGGCTGCATATTCACCTCGATGACTCCCGGGTCGGGGGTCACTTTAAAGGACTGCAGACGCCAATCAGTCGGTGGTGGGTAACCTTCGATCACTACGGGCAGCCCGGTCGCTTCACAGGCCGTTTCGATGGCGGAGACCAAATCAAGGTAGTCTTCCAATCTTTGGGTTGGTGGCATGAACACGTAGAGCCGCCCGTGACGACATTCGACGCAGATTGCCGTTCGAATGACATCCCCGCTTGCCGGCGGTGACTCCTCATCAAACTCATCTATTCGCTGCTCGTTGACCTTTTCCATCGACTCGATCTCCCGTCGCGATGGACGGCTGGCAGCACGAAATCGCATCGGTGGCGGCAACGGATCCCGATCGCTCGACGGATCGAAAGGTTGACTTTGAATGATCGCCGAAGCTGCACTCGAAACCGGCAAGGCATCAAGTGGAAGACGCAAACCAATTGGCGAGTTGCCGGCTATCAAAAAGACATGCTTTCCACGCATGGGCCAACGACCGCTGATCCAACCAGGCTGAGCCTGCCACCAAGCCCGCATGATTGGCAATACATAGCCCACCGGACTCACAAGACCGTTCTCAAAAACACGAACCATCATGGCCCGTTCGTTGGGATCATCTAAACGCGGATCTTTGGGGTCCACATCGACTGGAAGTTGATTTTCTCTCCAAAGGTAATGAAAGGTATCTTCGTGAACGGCAAAAGACATACGAGCATCCACACCCAGTTCATCGCACAGGTGCGCAAGAAACCGACGAGCATCATTGACGGTATGTCCATAGTCCCGGCCTTCGTCGGCGATCCACTCGTCGTTGTTCCAAATGGGTTGGCCATCGGTTCGCCAATAGCAACCCAACGCCCAACGAGGCAAGCTTTCACCAGGGTACCACTTGCCTTGTCCGTAATGAAGCAAACCACCAGGTCCAAATTTCTCACGAAGCCGCAAAAGCAAGACGTTGGAAAGCACACGCTTTTCTGGACCAACTGCATCCGTTGTCCATTGAGGATCGTCCATGTCATCAATTGAAACGAAGGTTGGCTCACCGCCCATCGTCAGACGCACATCCCCTTCAGCAAGACGCTCATCAACCTCATTTCCCAAGTCAATCACTCGTTGCCATGTTGGCTCGTCATAGGGAAGTGTGACTCGAGGATCCTCGTGATAACGAGTGACTCGCATCTCGTGGCTGAATTCAACCTCACAACTTTCAAGCGTGCCCGTAATTGGTGCGGCATCCGCGTAGTGTGGCGTGCAGGTCAAAGGAATATGCCCTTCGCCGGCAAACAAACCGCTAGTCGGGTCCAACCCCACCCAGCCTGCACCAGGGACATATACCTCGGTCCACGCATGAAGATCACAAAAGTCTTCCGTCGGCCCGGAAGGCCCATCGAGCGATGCAACGTCGGCG
>JBCCKZ010000839.1:0-2669 GCA_039027135.1 Planctomycetota bacterium | reverse complement strand
TTTCGCTTCGCACCTTGGCGTTCCATGGCTTTGAGCTCGGTAGCTTGTCCTTCGTCGCCACATCGGAACATCCACGCATCAAGTTCGTCACGCAATTGGTGTTTTATCTCTTCGTAACCCTTAGCATCCGCAAGGTTATTCATCTCCAACGGATCAGCAACAACATCGTAGAGTTCGATTTCGGGTCGATACTGATAACGTTTCACTAGCTCCTGTGCCTTCTCATTCCCTCCCTCCGCCTCGCGGACCCAACTTTGAAACTCATCCGCCTTCGTGCATGCATTTTTGAACTCAATCTCAGGAGTGAAGTTCCAGATGTATTTGAACTTCTCTGAACGAACGCTCCGAATGCCAAAATGCTCCGAGCCTGAATTGATCCCACGAGTCGTCATCTCGCCAAACACAAACTCTTTATGATCCTGGCGGCCATTGAGAACCTCGACCAAGCTTTTGCCATCGAGGTCCTCCGAAGGCATTCCACCAGCGGCTTCGACGAAAGTAGGCAGAAAGTCAACGTATTCGATCATCGCGGAATTAGTGCTTTCCGGTTTGACCTTTCCCGGCCACCGCACGATGCAGGCTGACTGTAGCCCGCTGTCGTAACAGGTCCACTTGGCAAACGGCAACGCGTTGCCCTGTTCGCTAACGACCATGACCAGGGTGTTATCCGCCACACCATGTTTGTCGAGTAGTTCTAAAGAATCTCCAACCTGACCGTCAAAGTAGGTAATTTCCGCCAGGTAACGAGCCATCCCATCTCGCGTTTCAGGCGTATCAACAATGTAAGGTGGCAATTCGATCTCGCTATCGGGATATCGCGTTCGGTCGCCCTTGTTCCATGGTGTATGGGGCTCGTTCGAACAAAGTAGAAGACAGAATGGCTTTGAATCGGCTTTGCACTCAGAGATGAACCCGCCGAGTGAATCAAAGTCAATCGACTTGTCCTTGCCAAAGTGTTTCCACGCGAAGACTGATGCGGGATTAACATGCGACTTGCCCGAGTGCGCAACCTCATACCCAAGAGGGCGAAGATACTGAACGATGCTCTTCGTACCCGGATCAACGCGAGTGTGGTTGGGATAGGCTCCACTCTTTACCGGATACAAACCCGTGTAAATGTTGTGCCTCGTGGGAGAGCACATTGGTGCTGATTGAAAACAACGTTCAAACAGCATTCCCTCGGTTGCAAGCCGATCGATGTTCGGTGTGTGAGCCTGGCCTCCGTAACAACCAAGATCCCGGAAGGTGCAATCATCTGCAATGACGAAAACGATATTGGGCTGGTCGCTTGCCATCGTTGGTGAAACGAATGAGCCAAGCAGCAAAGTGACCGCCGCGAACGATCGTACGGTGAAAGAGCCGTTCATGAATGATTTTCCTGTAGTCCTCAACTTGAGCATTGATCTGATCCTCTGTGCGTGTGAGCCGTGGCCCGAATGTGAGCGAAGCGAACGCAGGGACCGGGCAGACACCAATCGTTAATCATGCTCCTTATCCTCGCGGAGCGATTGCAGCCCGGTGCCTTCGTGGCTGCGCCACATCCAGCCCACGGCTCACCCAAAATTTGGCGATCACTTCGATTCATAGTAACCGTCCATTTCTGACCACCACGAGAGTAGCTCGGGTTTCATTCGACTGACGATATCCGATCGCTTCTGCGCAAGGTCGTCTGACTCGCTGATGTCGTTTCGGAGATTGAATAGCTTCAACTTCGAACCATCAGGGTCGCAAAGCAGCTTCCAGTCACCGTCACGCATCGCAAGAGCAGGGCTCACATGCGCTGCCGTGCCTGGCTTGATGCTGCCGTGAACACCGTATTCCCAAAAAAGCGGCCGCTTCCTTTCAACCGGCTGACCTAGCCAAGCTTCCTCAAGACTTTCACCGTCAGAATTTTCAATGGAACGATCCACTCCACAAATCTTGGCAACCGTTGGAAGCACATCGATGGCGGCCATCACGGTTTGATCGTTTGTTTCACCCGCCGGGATTCTTCCTTCCCACCGCGCGATGAAAGGCATTCGGATGCCGCCCTCGTAGAGACTCCACTTGCGTCCGAATAACGGACCGGTGAATCCAGGAGGATCATGACCGGCTTTGTAGTATCTCGGCCAATCTGTCGGCCCATTGTCACTTGTAAAGAGAATCAAAGTCTCTTTCGCCAACCCCAAATCATCGATGGCATCTACCAATCGACCAACCTGCCGGTCCATCTCATCAAGCACCGCAAAGAACTGATTATCGGGTGGATTAGAGGACTTGCCTTTCCACTTATCTAATTGAGTCTTCGATGGGACGTGCGCATCGTGCACATCGTTCGGAAAAACTCTCAGGTAGAACTTTTGATCCCGATTCTCTTTCAAGAAGTCAAGCGCGCGATCCACATAATTTTCGGTCGTCTTGTGTTTTGGGAGATCCAAGATCTCACCGCGGCCATGCTTCCAGCTCTTCTCTTGGTTACCGGTTTTCTGCCAAAGGATTCGGTCACCAAGGCCTTCAAATGAAACCAGCGACTTGTCAAAACCATAGGCCTGCGGAAGCGGGGCATTGCCGACGTCGCGACCACCACCCATGTGCCATTTTCCAAAGTGAGCCGTCACGTATCCCGCTTGCTTGAGTAACTTTGCCAAGGTCGGAGCATTCGGATCCAACCAGTCGGGCATTTTGCTCTG
>JBCCKZ010000838.1:0-2684 GCA_039027135.1 Planctomycetota bacterium | reverse complement strand
CCCGAAGTATTCGAACAATGGCGAACGCTTGACCTATTTGACTTGAAAGATGAAGGCACCTACGAGTCGCTTGCATTCAAACCAGTATTCATTGGCTCGACAGCGCCGATCATCGAAAAGTCACTTCGTGGCGATGTCATTGCCTGCAAACTATCGGGGCCCACTGCCAAGAAACTTAGCCCTTTGACGCTATCGAGAACCAACGCATTCCCTGGCGATGTCGTCTGGCTACTGGGCAATCCTAACGAGGGAGCCAGACAAATCGCTCGCGCTCGAGTCGTCGAATACGACGATACGTTCTTTCACTATCAGTTCGAAGGCTCAATCGAAATCGCCGGAACGGCTGGTGCACCCGTTTTGAACCGACGTGGTGAGCTGGTCGGCATCCAAGGCGGTCATGTGACAACGCGAGTACCTCAGCAGGGTGTCGCCACCAATGTTAGCTGTTTCATCGATCGACTTCGCTAGAAGTTGAGACACTGGTTGGGGTTCCGCATAAACACAATCCAACAATCACGTGGAGAGTTACTCGCGTCGATGCACCTTCGAGTGATCAGCGCATAAAAAAAGTGGCGATTCCTTTGCGGGAAGGAATCGCCACTTTAACGAGGCATTCGTTTCACTCTGATCGCAACGCTTTGTTTGATGATCCCTGAATGCTTCCTTGCACCCGTTGGAATCACCCAACAATTTTCCACTGATCAAGGTAGAACGGATTTTGGTGACTACACCAACTCTTTCTTATTGCCTACGAGCGTGCGGAGACGCTCTGCGAGCAGGTGAGCATCGAAAGGTTTCTTGAACGTTTCGTTGATGCTACTTCGATCGAAACTCATCGGCTGGCCATCGTCAGGTAGCAACGCGATGAGAATGATGTCGGTGAAGTCGATGTTCTTTCGAAGGTTCTGGCAAATCTGAACCGCCTCGATCTTGCCGATCGAGAAGTCCACGATGATGCAGTCTGGATTGAACGATTCGGCTTGGATACCGGCCTCAAAGCCACTAGCGGCAACAGCCACTTTGAAGGCTTTTTCCGGCGGAAGCTCTCGCTTCAGGTTTTCGATCAGGACTTGGTCCTGAGCCACGATAAGGCACTTGGCCATTGCCTCATCCTCAAGGTCGCCCAGCGGCATGCCGTGCTCTTTGAGGAACTTGATCAGGTACTCGCGCGGAATGCGACGGTCCTGGGATCCCGGAATACGGTATCCCTTTAAACGCCCCGAATCGAACCATTTGGATACGGTTCGAGGAGCAACTTTACAGATCTTGGCGACCTGTCCAGTTGTGAAGACCTTCATATTAGGTTCTCCATAACGCCTCGTTGATGTTTCCCTCGAGCGTGATTGCGTCGATAAATCACGCTCCTGTAGCTTGTTTTTTGTAAGCCCGATTCGCCTCCGAAGATTTCGACCGTGTGATCGAGACCTTTCGACTGATCGCAATGGTGGGGCATTGGATGCATCCTTGGCTAAGCCGGACAAACAACTGGGTCCAAGCCATCCGACCGCCACCTTGCGGTGTACGTTCGGCGGAATGTTCGCAGTGAAATTGAATACTTAGGTTTGGGAGAGAGAGCCTGCGTACGATCCGATTTCGACGTTGAACGGCGGTCCCAACCCGCACGATGCGCTTCGACGATGCCAAAACACATCGGCGGTGGATCGCACGGCCAAAGCCGCCGGTTTCGCAGGATCGATAACGCCATAATGCCACCGTCGCCCGACCGACCCACGAAGTCAAAGTCTGTCACGCGAATGTGAGCTCGGCACGTTATCGAACGTTCCCAGCAATCCCCCCGATTGGTCGAACAGCGAGACGCTTGGCTGCCACCGATCTGTCGACATTATCGTCCGTAAACGTAATGCCGCCAAATCCAGCCAGAAGAATCGCTGTCCAGAGTCTTGTGTCGAGTAAAACCGGGCCAGATCTTTAGTGTGTTTCTAAACGAATAAGCGTCATCTGTGATTTCGCAGGTTCGACTAGCCCAGGTCCGTTGCCAAATCGGGCAAAAGGTAGAAAACTAAGATTTTGACTTAAGACTTCAGCAACCATGCGATTCCAGCAAACCATCCTTTCGAACGGCCTCCGCGTCGCGGCGGAGACCTATTCAAGTGGCTATTCCGCCTCGTATGGATTTTTTGTCCGTGCTGGTTCACGGAATGAATCTGATCCGCAAGCGGGCCTGAGCCACTTTCTCGAACACATGATGTTCAAGGGCACCTCAAGGCGAACAGCGTTCGATATCAACCGTGGCCTCGACGAGCTCGGCGGAAACGGGAACGCCTACACTACCGAAGAACAAACCGTTTATCACGCGAAAGTGCTGCCAAAGTTTCAGTCACGTATCGTCGATCTGCTGACCGATATGATGCGTCCCACGCTCGCCGACGATGATTTCGAGGTCGAGAGAAAGGTGATCCTCGAAGAAATCGCCAAATATGAAGACCAGCCACCCTTCGGCGCGTTCGAGCGCGTCATGGAGCTGCACTTTGGCCCACGCGACCTAGGACGTCGCGTCTTAGGAACAACCGAGTCGATTGAAGCGATGACAGCGGAGCGAATGCGAGACTACTTCATGTCGAAGTATCAGCCCTCGAATATGGTCTTTGCTGCGGCGGGAAAGGTCGACTTTGAAGCCCTTGTAGCTCAGCTGGAGCAACTCACTAATCCAAGATGACGTGAGT
>JBCCKZ010000837.1:0-2692 GCA_039027135.1 Planctomycetota bacterium | reverse complement strand
CTTTCAAAAAAGACGATCACGCCCGACCTGGAAGTGAAAGACGCTCAGCTCATCTTTCGATCCGTCTGGGAATCTCTCGAATCGCAACGCGGCCGAGACCATATGCGTTTCCCAAAAGAACTCATTCTTTTGGGAGGAGCTCCCGGTTCAGGCAAAGGGACCAATACAGATTTCATCCGGCAAGTGAGAGATATCTCGGCGTCACCGATCGTCGTGAGCAGTCTGCTAGACACGCCCGAGGCCGAGGCTCTCAAGGCACGCGGTCACATGGTGGGCGATCGCGAAGTCGTCAAACTAGTCTTTGGAGAACTACTTCAACCACAATACTCAACCGGTGCCATCCTTGATGGTTTTCCTCGCACCAAGGTCCAGGTTGAATGCCTGAAGATGCTCTATGACGAGATGATCGCTCTCCGGCGCGAATATGCCGACTCTCCGGAGTTGGTTCACTTTCGCCAGCCCACCTTCCACATCATGGTGCTCTTTGTTGATGAAGCGGAGTCGATCGCTCGTCAACTGAAGCGTGGTCGCCAAACAATCGCCCACAATGAAGAGGTTCAAAGAACAGGTGTCGGCGAGCTTTGGGAAGAACGCCCAACCGACTTCAACGAAGAACTTGCCAGGAACCGCTACCGAACTTTTAAAGAAAAAACCTACGACGCTCTAGTCTCCCTGAAGCAGATATTCCACTACCACTTCATCAACGCGCAAGCGACGTTGGACGTGGTTCAGGAAAACGTTCTTAGTGAGCTGGAGTACCAAAGCTCGCTTGAGCTTGACCCCAAGACTTTTCATACGCTGCGGAAGATTCCTCTGGCCAGCGACATTGTCGAACACGCCCGAAGAGATCTTGTGCAACGATTGGACGAGTACGAAATTGAGCATGCGGATCTGTTCCACAATGTTGTTTCTCTGATCGAACAAAAAATGATTCCCATCATCGTTCGACACGCGATCAGTGGTCAAGCAAACATCAACAGCGAAGATCCGGTCCTCGAACAACCTAATGCACTCGCGATGCTGATCGATGTGTTTTCGGAGCGTGGTTTTCACGCGTCGGTTGATATCACCCGACACAACGTACCGGTGCGTTTTGACCTTGAATCCGGTGACATCGAGTACGAGCAGAAAAAGGTCTACCGAATCTCTATATGGTTCAAAGGCAGCGAAATCCGGCGGGGCTAGGCGGATCGCTAATCGGAATAGCGAGCAATCGATTGATCATCCGTGGGCCTACTTCCTACAGACGATGACGTGGATCTTCTTTTCCATCTCGCCACCGGCATTGCTCTCACCCTTTTCGAAGTGGACGAATTCTCGTTCGACGACAAACCCAACGGAAACTAGACGCTGCCTAACATCGGCTTCGTCATGAAGCTCAAATCCATACTCGGTAAACGGCAAAGCTCGTAGAAAACTCACATCCGCGAAACAAAGACAGAAAACTCCCCCGCTGCTCATCACGCGAGCCAACTCAGCGAAGTGGATTTCAAGTCGCTCCCAAAAGTAGATGGTATGAACGCAAATGACTTTAGAGAACGGCCTGTCGATTTAATAAGCCGCAACGCGATAGCGTCCGGTTCCAAACCGTAACCGGGTGCTAGCGCACGGCGGCCGATCATTGATTTCACGGATGTCATTGAAGCGACATGCCGAGAATGAATTCTGCTCGAAAGGCAGCTTCTGGCTATCACCGTGAATAAACTTCGCCCTCCCCGATTCGACCCATCGTGCATGAAGAGTGTTCGCCGCGTCAACCTTTTCGGCAGACCAATCAACCCCGGTGTAAGTGACGTTGGATTGGCCGCGAAGGATGGAAGAGAGAAACTCGCCATTGGCGGGGCCAACCTCAAGAACCGAGTCTCCATCGGAGACCCCAAGCTCTTCGATTGCAACCAAGTTGATTGCTCGATTATTGCGGTTCATCCTTTCAACGACGAGCTCACCATCAGCACCGCTCGGACACCGAAGTTGATTAGCTAGCGACTTAGGATCCACAACTCGATAATATCGAAGACTGACTCGAGGTAAATGAGACCCATTCAAAAGTTCAACGCGATTTACTTTTCGAACCGGCATCCATACCACCGCCTAACGCTTCAAGCAGTCGCTTTCGATCGTCTGGCGGCTCGAGCACTCGATCATCGGCCCTCATAGAATGGAGCACAAGCGACTTCTTATAACCAAATGCAGTGTCCGGCAAGAGTGGCTTGAGTGGCTTGAGTGTGTCAATGTTTCCTGGAACGTCGACACCACCATAAAACCCGCCCGTCTCATGAACGAAGTAGTCGAATCTAGTGCCGGGCTTTGGCAACGAATCTTGGTCGCGGAGGTATGGATGAAAGAAAGTTACAGACGTCGCGAGTGCCTTCCCATTCACAGAATGCACCTTCAACAAGATCTTCCCAGACGCGAGTTTAGAGCGTAATTCATCCCCATCGACGCAAACACCAGTGATGCGAACGACGGTGCCTAGCGGCTCGCCGAGATACCCGATCACATTCGATCGACCAAGTTCGGAAACATGAATTGTCTTTTCCTGCGCAATACCCAGGTCTGCGCAGAAGACTTCTCCCATACAAAAGATACAAAACGCGAATCGAAAAAACACTTCGAATGGCTTTCAACGAGTGATCGGAATTTCTCGACAACGAGCCCAACAAGTCCTGACACCCCTTCAGGGAAGTCGTAG
>JBCCKZ010000836.1:0-2705 GCA_039027135.1 Planctomycetota bacterium | reverse complement strand
GCGTAATCGGCACCAATCTGGCCGGACTCTTGATCGGTGCAATGTACTTGCTGATTCGTCAATCGACGAACGAGCAGCAGCCCGAAGACCTTTGGGTGCCTCCGCCCAAGAACGCGATACCAATGCCAGTGCCAAAGGCGGAGGCAGAATCACGCGAGGAAAAGACTTAGCCTTTGCATCGTCTGAATAGATGAACCGCCTTGGTCGGTTCGGTACCGATGTACTTCGCGCCTGCTGGCGCGGGGTCATCGAGATTTCTAGCCCTCGATGCCGAGGAGTGCCTCGGCATCCTGTCATCGCCAGTGCTATGAGCGTTTATCTCGCTCGACAAAGGCATACGCGTTATGGTTATGGATGGACTCAAAGTTCTCTGAGAAGCATTGGTACCAGACGATGCGATCATCAGCGTTCATGGCAACCGCCATGTCTCGGACGATATCTTCAACGAACTTCGGATTCTCATAGGCTCGCTCGGTAACCCATTTTTCATCGGGCCGCTTCAGAACGGAGAATACCTGCGTCGAAGCACACTTTTCGACGATCTCAAACAGCTCTTCAATCCAAAATTGGACACCCTCGGCGATACGAATTTTCACGGTCATTTCGCATCGCTGGTTGTGAGCTCCGTATTCCGAGATCTCTTTGCTGCAAGGACATAGACTCGTTGCCGGAATCTTGAGAATCATCACAAAGTCATTTTGTTTTCCGGTGCAGAGCTCGAACGAAACGTCGATGTCCAGCTTGCCAACTTTTCCTGTGACGGGGGCCGGCTTGTTGATGAAGTAGGGGAAGTTGACTTCAAGGAAAGCGCTTTCGGCGTCGAGCTTGTCACGCATCGCGTTGCAAATTTCTTGCAGAGTGTCACTGCAAAGCTCTTCATGATACTCGTTGAGCACTTCAACGAATCTTGACATGTGTGTTCCCTTCTCTTCCTTCGCAAGGGAAACAAACATGTTGATGGTGGCAACAGTGTGTTGAAATGTGTTACCAGATCCCTCGCCGGGCGTTCTCAATGAAATGGGGTAGCGAACGTTGGTGACCCCCACTTTATTGATAGGAACATTTCTTGTGTCGCCCGTTGATTGAATATCGGGTAGTTGTGAGGGTTGTTCTTCGGCGCTGAGTTGAATCATCTATTTAGTTTTGTGTTGCCCGGGTCCTTCGGGGAGCCTCCCATCGAACCGAGAGCTGACGGGCAGACAACTCTCGAAACAACAATGACACAAGGCGTAGATCGCCGAATTAACGGCGTAAAACAGTAGTTAGGCGAAAAGAGGTTCGCGTGAGAAAGAGCGGACTAGTGGGTTCAAGCCGAAGCGGATGCATAGGATTCGGATTGAACACCGGTTGCCGTATGGCCCTCGAGTGAGGCCTCAGCAAAGGACTCTTCAGTCTCCCAGATTCGAACAGCAACGGCGTAAGCACCTGAACCTTCAAGAGCTACAGGAGACATTTCCTCAAGCAAGTACTTCGCCATGTTTTCCGCGGTGGGGTTGTAGGGCAATTCGAAGTAACGGCTTGGTTCAACCATTGCTAAAGCTTGCCTTGCGTTCTCATCATCGTGGTGAATCAAAAAGCTGTGGTCCCAGTGTTCGTCGATCCAACCTTTCACTCGTTTCTTTAGATCAGAAAAATCAATGACACGCCCGACTTCATCCTGTTCTTCGCCTCGAACGAAAAAGTCAGCAACGTAATTGTGTCCGTGAAAGTGCTCGCATTTTCCGCCGTGACCGAACAGTCGGTGCCCCGCGCAGAACTTGATGCGTCGCATGATGGTCAATGCCATGAAGCCAATTCTTTGGTTCGAGAGGAATTCAATACGCTCTACTATAGGTGTGGCGAGAAAAGAAAAACCCCCCAATAGACTGGCTATTGAGGGGTTTTATGGGATTAATACCCGTGTTTCCCGCGATTCTTTTGAGTCCAGGAGGCTGGCACTAACGTGCAGCCTAAATTTTGGTTTCAGCACTCACTACTTTTGGGCCGACGAAACGTCAGGCCCTCTGAGAAGGACGGTGGGAAAGCATCTGAGCATTCGTTACCAATCAGAGCGTTTGAGCAGAGACCAATCGCTTAGCGGGACAGTGTCTCGCGCTAAGTTCGATGGCCACTCAGGTCAAACGTACGATTGATCAGTCTCGGTAGCGTCCTCCGCCGCCTCCGCCACCACCGTTGCCGCCGCGTCCGCGTCCGCCACGTCGTCGACGCGGACGATCATCATCACGGTCATCGCGATCGCGACCTCGATCGTCACGGTCTCGGCCTCGGTCATCGCGGTCACCTCGATCACGGTCTCGATCGCGTCCACGTCCGCGTCCGCGACCACCTCCTCGGCTTTCGGCTCGTTCTTCATCACCGTCACCGCCGCCGCCAGCTTCAACGAGAGCGGCCATTTCATCTTCCTCGCCAAGTTCCTCAAGGGCGCGACGGCGAGAGAGCTTTACACGGTCGTGTTCATCAACATCGATTACGAGCACTTTCATGGCATCGCCGACGTTGACCACGCCGTCGATGCTATTGATGTAGCCCGTGCTCAATTCGCTGATGTGGCACAAGCCGTCACGGCCCGGAAGTATTTCGACGAAAGCACCAAATTCCTTGATGCTGCTGACGATGCCGTCATAGATCTTGCCGATTTGGACGGTCGCAGTGCATGCTTCGACCGACTTGAGTGCGGATTCAGCCGCATCGCGGTTGGTGCTGGC
>JBCCKZ010000835.1:0-2718 GCA_039027135.1 Planctomycetota bacterium | reverse complement strand
GCAATGCCTATTTTGAGCGTAAGTTGTTGGGACCCGAGATCAAACTCTGCCTTTCTCAATCAGACTCGTTGAAACGAGCCGAGGCAGCTGCAGATCGGCTGTATGGCTTCGAAAGTGCATTGTGGGGCAAGAGCTCGGAGGAGTTTGCACTTGCGGCCGCCTATCGAGCGGACGTTAAAAAACGACTATTCAAGGCATTTCAGGACCCGCGTTATGCCAAGCAAGCTAGCGAGTCATTTGATGCTCTGTGTAATGTTTGCGACGTCCTTAGAAAACGGTACGAGGAAGTACCTGGTGTTGTTTTCTTGGATACCGCTTGCAACAACGACGACAATACACTTCCCTTCTACGAATGGATTGATTTGTTTAACCGCTCTCGATGGGATGGAAGGCAGCAGCACGCGACCAAGGTTGAGGAGCTACTGGAGAGATTGCCCGAAGATTCGGCGGATGGTCTGCTTCTGAAGCAAAGCCTTTCTATGAACCGTGCATCTGAAAGCAAAACGCGTGACTGAATCATTGAGTCGTCAGTGCCAGATCTTTGGGCGGTTCTCTTGGATCGTTAGTTTGGTACAACTCGCGACGCAAATTCAATCAATCGGCATTGCGGGACAACCGTTGAAGGGTCTTTTTCTCCCTGCGAAAGAGTAGGTATTGCGAGGCCTGCAAGGGCTTCGAATGAGGCACTTGCTCGTCGGAGAATAAGAACTTCAAATTTCGATACCGCGATGTTTTCCTCAATCGATAGAGACAAATGTCTGAACGAATCGTTCTTCGAACTGGCGAAGCACTAGTTGGCGGAGGCCCACCATTTACCGCCGCTGAACCCGAGGTTGTCATTGGTGAGTTGGACGGACCCGTGGGGACCGCACTAGCAACCCTGACCGGTGATCAAACCAAAGGACACAGCAAGGTGTTCGCGATCCTTAACACGGATATACAAGTTCGCCCGGTCACGCTCTGCGTGAGCAAAGTGACGGTCAATGACAGCCGCTACACCAATATCCTGATGGGGACGGTTCAAGCCGCGATTGCCAACGGTGTTCTTGATGCTGTGCGTGCGGGGGATCTGCCCAAGGATCGCGTCAATGACCTAGGGATCATTTGCAGCGTCTGGCTCAACCCAGGTGTGGCAACTGATGAGAATCTTGACCACAAGGCGCTCTTCGAAATCCACCGCGAAGCTATGGCCCGAGCGATTCACAAAGCAATGAACAATGAGCCCTCGATCGATTGGCTCTTGGAGAATCAAGCCCAGATCACACACAAGTACTACCAAATGGGCTTGGACGGCAAGCTACCCAAATAGGAGAGTAAATACTGTATGAAAGCTTGACTTTCAAAAATTTTTGAGCTTCCGAGAAGGACGATCTTGCATGTGGTGTTGAGGCGGACCCGCACTACATGGAGATCAGTATGAATCGTGAAATCGTTGTTGCGATCTATGTCGTTGTTGGCTTGATTAGCTCACTGCTAGCGAGCGCATCACCGGTACAGGCTCAACTCACCGTGTCGAGTGCCGAAGACATCACGTCGGCGGGTGGAATCGGCAGCTCGGAGAACGATAGTCTTTTCGTCACCTACACCGGAAATTCTGCCGTTTTCACGACGCTGGATTTCATGGGTAATTTGACGGAAGAGTTCGCCGGAACCTTCGCATCCGAAGCCGACTTTGACATCACCGTCAACGGGAGCTCAAACTCGCTGGACTTTGATTCAAGCACGCAGGGAGATTTTTCAAACACGATCAATGTCACAAGGACCGTCAGTGGCTTTTTCTGGGCGAACCCTGGTGATCAGTTCAGGTTCGAGGCCTTCGAGTCGTTTGATGACAATGGTGCCGATGACGCAGATGCCACATGGAACGATGTGTCGTTTTCCTTTTCGGGCACCGGGGGCTCGTCTTCTCTTGGCACCTTTCAGTTGGGCCAGTTCACAATCGACACTCTTGGAAGTGGCTACGATACTGAGATCGCGATTTACACCTCAGATGGTCAGTTGATTGACACAAACGACGACGTAAGGAGCAACACGACCCAGAGCGAAATCGTTGTGGATCTAGTTGATGGTGATTACACCATTTTGGTCGGCGGTTTTAATTCCATTTTTGGGGACCAGGCCTCCATAGCCGGAAATGCCGGCGGCGATTACGTTCTATCAATCGATGGGAGTGTCGTTGCTTCGGGATCAGCGTCGGCCAATCAGTTTGCGGCATTTGGCTTGAGTGTCACATCGGTGCCCGAACCTTCTACGTCCTTGGCATTACTGCCGATATTGATGGTGCGTTTCAGCAATTTCCGAAGACGCCGTCTTGTTTCCGTGCCGATGTCATTTTGACCGTCACCGAGTCGAGACTAAACGCCACGCAACGACATTCGACTTGATATTGATTCGAACGCACGCTGTGGATTGCAAATTCACATGCAGCTAGAGCTGTCCGTAGAGATAGTCCACTTCGAACTCCTGGAGAGCTATATCGTCGTAGACGCGGACATCGTCGATCAGACCCCCAAGGGTGAATGTGCCTCCGCCTCCGAAGGCGGAGCCGGACTGGCCGCCGATATTTGCAGTGCTAGAGTGATTTCCAACGGTGTTGTAGCTTGCGGTTTCTGATGACGAATTTGAAGAACCATCGAGATAGAGTCTTAATTGGCCATTCTCAAAAGTGACCACCGCGAGATGCCAGGTACCGGCCGTAACACCTGAGACCGAAGCGGT
>JBCCKZ010000834.1:0-2729 GCA_039027135.1 Planctomycetota bacterium | reverse complement strand
TTCCGAGGTACTCGAGATCCGTCTTGATTTGGCTCGGCATCTTCTCTTTGACCAAAATCAACGGCGTTTGCGTGAGGAGCTGGCGGAGCTCGTTCCCTTGCTCAATGACAGAGGATTAGAAGACCTGCGTGTTGAGGCTCTTATTCTGGCAGGCTCGATTCAGAATGCGGGAAGTCGAGATGAGTCCCTCAAGGCTGCGAAGATGGCTTTGGAGGGCTCCCGGGTTCACCACGGAGAAGACCATTGGATCACGCTTGCACAGCAAGCACGTGTTGCAGCGCAGATCGTTGGACGTTCATCACAAGACGATGCTAGTACCGAAGCGGCTCCATTAGAACTCTCAGAGCAGGCCTTGGATCAGCTCAAAATGAAATGGCCAACACACCACTTCGAGATCGCTCGAGCGCACTCACAGCTCGCTCGCGTGCTTGCCTCCTTGGGACTTTGGGGTCGGTGCGAAGCGAGTTGTCGATCTGCGATATCGGTCTTTGAGCGACAGATGGGCGAAGCAAGTGTCTACGCCATGCGCGATCGCGTCCGTCTTGCCCAAGCATTGAGGGAGCTGGAGCATCCAGTAGAATCTCGCGCGGAAGCTCTGGCGGTTGCTCGCATCGCTGACGTCTCATCGCGTGACTTTGGGCAACTTTCAGCCACGGGCTTCAATGTGCTTGTCGACCTGCTTCATGAATCTGATCGCGAATTGACCGCTTCGATCGCAAAAGTCTTCGTGGATGCGAAGATGGAGGCTCGGGGTATGAATCCATCGACTAGGAGCTGGCTGAGGCGACAGTTCCGCGTCAATCGAAACGCCGCTCGAGTGGAGGTCGCTGAGGTCTTTCGAGATGCCGTGATTAGCTTCGAGATGCCCGAGAATCTAGGTCTTTGAATCACCCGGAAGCAGCGTTGGCTTGGGTGGGGTTGGCAATATTTTGAAATTCGAGGATTTTCTGAGATCCAGCCGAGAGCCGCTTTACGCATGAGTGTGGAATCCAAGTCTCATTCCCCCCTTTGTGACGTAAGCCCCGCCAATGTTTCATTCAACCAGACTGAGTTGCCCACTTGATTCCCATGTCCGGTCTTCCCTGAGAATTGCTTCGCTCTTCCTCCTTTTGAGTTTAGTTTTCCAGAATTCGGTTCTTTCGCAGCAACGTCTTACGAGCGTGGGTAGGCAGCTTTTTTATGACCAGTCGATTACGCTCTATGACACGGTCGACCGAGACACTGCTACGCGATCGGTATTGGACATGTCGCCAACAAGTATCGGCAGTTTGCCACTCGCCAAAGACCAATTTGATCAATCAACAATCAGTGGCCTTCTCAATGGAGGCATCTATGAGCTGACGAGCAACGCCAGTGGTTCAAGCACGTTTGATGTACGCGGAAGTAGCTACATCCGCTTTGACGCCGATACGAAAGGTACCTACGCGCCCGAAATTGGAGCCGATGGTACTTGGGATTTCGTGGAGGCGAATACCAACACAGGCGTTGCGATCTATGATGTGGTGACCGTGCTTGGCCCGCCGGAGGCCAACGGCCAAACGGGGCTATTCCAGTTTCATTGGTCGGCATCCAATAACAAACTAGAGTTGCAGCAAGCGGCGATTGAAGAGCTCATTGGTGATACACCGCTAGGGCCAGTGACCAGGCTTCTCAATGGGTTTCAGTCGGAACTGACGTACGAAGCCTATTTTGATATTAATGTCGATGGCCAGGCGATCGCACCTCAGCCTTACGCGCTGACGGGACTTGAGCTTGCGGACGCACCCATGGTTGGCGAAGCATTGCCAGTGGAGACCACTCGTGACTTCGTGGATCAGGAGCTCGTATTCACAACTCCGATTACGATTGGAACACCATTTGTCGTTGATGCTCTTCTAACGCTTGACCTAACTCTAGCAATGGAGGTGATTGGCGAGGGACAGCCGGAGTTTGAGGCGTTGCTAAACTTTGAAAACACGATTGATTCGGTGAGCTTTTCAGTTGTTGATGACATGGGCAACGAGATTCCCGGTGTCACCATCTCTAGCACACTTGGCATGGACTATGGCGGCGCCTCACGCGCGACCTCGGTACCGGAACCCTCTACGCTTGCCTTAGGATTGTTAGCGGTTGTTGGGTACGCTTCCCGGCGGCGGAGTAGATAACGTTGCTACTCAGCAATGGCATTCCAAAAGCAAAGGCGAGTTGGTTTTTCGGCGACCATCATCTGATAGCCGATCACGTTGCCTTCGTGACAGATTATGATCGGTCCCGTTGGCAGGGCTAAAACAACATCGCTCTCTTGTGCTATCAGAAATCGCATTCAAACGACGTTGCGGACGTTTTGGATAGACGGTCGCCGATTAGTTTGAAATTGGGCATCGTCTGATTGGGTTCAAACGACCTAACGGTCAGTCGCTTAAAGTTAAAAGGACTACCAACGAAGCGTAAGATGAAATCTAAGGACGAATAAACGCGTCGCTTGCGATGAACTCGATGATGAGATCGCTAGTCCGATAGCCTTCTGATTCGCAACGATCCAAAATCTCATCGACCCATCTTCGATCAATGACCTCAAGATCACGGCCCAGTCCATAGGCTGCAAGCGTCTGCAAAAAAGCACTCGCGAGATTCCGAGGATTCTGGGCGAGGATTTTCTTCAGGTCGCCAACGTCTTCAAACGATTGGCCACTCAACAGCGCACCCGATGCGTCGACGCGATGCTTTTTGGGTTTGCCGTAACGATCGCG
>JBCCKZ010000833.1:0-2747 GCA_039027135.1 Planctomycetota bacterium | reverse complement strand
GGGTCCGAGTCGCCAGTCATCATCGACAAATGGCTCCCACCCAGCAAACCTCGGACTTACATGGATTCTTTACCCGGTCAGTTCAAAGTTCTTAGGTCCGCATCTACTCATATTTGGGCACAACACCATGACTAGCCACAAACGACGCGATTTAGTTGCATTTCTTTCCACAGCAATGCTCCTTCTATGCACATGCAAGCAATCTGAGGGTGCTTTGGTTGTCGATGTATCCGGACAACCCGGATCTGGCGAAACAACATGGGCATTTTCTGGTCAGTTTGATGTCCAGCTTGGAGTCGCCACCGGGGGTTTACCTGGTGGGCTTACACCAACTTCCCCCGTCATACCTTTTCTCTGGAGTGTTGACTCCTTTTTCTTGCCCAAAACTGGGAACCCAAGTGCTGCCATTGGATTTTTACCGGGCGGAACGGCATCATTTACGGGAACCATAACGGGAACGGAACTGATTGGCGGAATTGACCTGGGTGAAGGTGGAGCGACAGACCTATTCGGGATTTTTGGCTCCGGGGGTCTTGTCGTAGCTGGAGAGACCTTAACTTTCTCAGGTGAATCGCAAGTTCCCTTTGGGATCGAGTTTTTCGATGAAGCCTCGACCTTTCCAACTACATTCTCTGGGACAAGCCCATTGAGTGCGGGGATTTCGGTTCCGATTGAGATAACTCTTAACTCAACAGCAGTTCCTGAACCTTCCACTGCAATGGTCGTGATGTTCATTGGTCTCATTTCTCTGATGCAACGATGGCATCGTAATTCACTTCCGCAACACACGATCTAACGAGTGAGAATCCAATGCACCCGAGCGGCGAAGTCGGGCATTTTCGGGTGGACAATCTCTCGTCGCCGCCGATTATGAAGTTCAGGTTTGACAAGTGGTGTGGTGTGGTTCTTTTACATGTTTTTGTGGGCTACCGAATTGATTTAGGTGCCGTCGCCGGAGACGTTGTTTGGTCGCTCGCCCGTCAGTGGCGACCGAACAACGACGCAGGCGTTAGGTGCCGGACCATCGCCAGACGATTCAGCGTCTTTAGCGATCATGTTGGGGCGCTGCCAACGAGCTTGACTCAGCGACGATTCGAATTCTCAGCATTCTTTGGTCCTGATGGGCCGAGAATCGATCTCTCGGCAACGCTGTCTCAATGAGACATGCGCGGTTCAAACCACTGGATGGTTTGTTACGCGATCGGTCGGCTCTTACCTCGAGGCTTCGATGGAGCAGTAGGAGCGATGATCCAATCGTGCCACAAGTCCTTGAGGTCGATGTGTCCGGAGGCTTTGACCGATTGCGGTTGTCGCAATCCGTTTCCAGTTCGAGCAGATCAGCATCAGGCTCGGTGGGTGTTGGGCACGCGAGCGGATGGGGGCTAGTCTCCGCTGGCTTTCGCTTGCTCAGCGGCCTTGCGTTCTTTGGCCAGTCGACGTTCGCGTTTTTGGCCGCACTCTTTCTCGGGCATGTTTCGCAGTGTTTCCTCGTCCATCGGCAGTTTGCTGCCATAGGACTTGGTCACATCGATCATCTTGCCAGGATTCGTGTCTTTCTTGCCGGTGGCGATCTCGATGCCGTCATTGACCAACCAGGCCCGGATGGTGTTCTCGGGTTCAGGGACCACACGCTTCCATGACGAAAACTTCGGCGTCGCAATCTGAAAAGACGCTTGCGACCCGTTCTGTTCTTTTTGGGCAAGGTGAGGAACTTGCCCTTGCGTGGTCTGGAATGCAAGAAACAGAGAACGGGATTACCGTGCTCTTGAATTGACCGGGCCGAGATCAAGTGCGAGAATCTTCAGTGTAACGAAACCTCGAGTTTGTTGGTTGGAATGAATGCCACGTGCAGCGGCAAGCTGTCCAGATCACGGGTCCGAGTCGCCAGTCATCATTGACGAATGGCTCCCACGCATCAAACCTCGGACTTGCATGGATTCTTTCGCCGGACAAGTCAGGCTAGCCCCATCGAGAAGCGCGCGGTGATGAAGAATCCATACTTGCCAGCTACGGCATCGGGAGAGTCCGTGGTTTTCCGCACCACGTTGCTTCGCGCCCTGTTGCTTGCAATGATTGCCAGCCTCGCCATTGCCTTACTCGTATACGGGTTTGAAGCACTGACCGGCATCGGGATTCCACTCGTTTACTCATTCCCGTCGTTCTATCCGCTACGTTCCATCACCTACTTTGATCCGCTTTTTGGATTCTGCCTCCAGTGTTTGGTCTACGGCATTGCCGTTGGCCTTGCGAATCACATGGGCCGACTCAAACTTGGTCTTTGTCTTCTTGCAACCATACATGTCGCTCTGGTGTTTCTTTGCCCGTTCCTGCCCTGAGCTAGCGCAACGATGAACCGAGTCCGCATTTCATCTGCGAACCAGGCGATGGTGACGGAGCGGCGTCAGCGCCAGTCGAAGTGGTCCGTCTCCCATCGCCACCCGCACATCGGTACCGTTATCCCACGACGAAATCTCACTTGGTCGCCCATGAATACTTCGGTCCGCACTAGTCTAGGGCTCCTTGTGTTTTTGCTCGGATGTGGAACATCTCCTGAAGAAAAATCGCGAGACTTGGCGTCGCGAACAGGTGATATTGAAAACGAATCACTGATTTGTGTCAGTGGGAAGTGAGACTTTTCGAGTCAGTTACAAGAGACAGATTCGGGTGTGGGAAACGGTAGGGTTCGTTGGCGGATGCCGAGGTTGATTTGCTTGCGACGGTGACGGGCTTGGGACAATTTCAGTCGC
>JBCCKZ010000832.1:0-2751 GCA_039027135.1 Planctomycetota bacterium | reverse complement strand
CCTACTGGTTCCGTCGATTTAGGTTTTGGATTCTGATCTTAATCGCTTCCTTTTTGCTTTTGATTCCACCGCTGTTTCTTACCATGGTGGGTCAAATGCCAGCCGAGGACCTTGAGCAAATGCGGCAGACATGGGCCCCGTCCGACGAGTACGTGGAGTCAATCCGCGTAGCGATGCGGGGCAACTGGATGGATCAAATGAGTGTACGCGTCGAAGGATGGACCGAGATGCTCAGTTTTATCCTCATTTTTGGGTGGCGCGTTCTCGCTTGTATGTTGCTGGGTATGGCCTTCTACGCGCGCGACGTTTTCTCAGCGACGTGCAGCCGACGGTTTTATCTCGGACTCGTGGTGATCGGCTTTGGTGTCGGGCTTCCACTCGCTGCTTGGGGAATCTACGACCATGCGCTCTACGATTGGGAGATGGTTCGCGGCATGGGCGTCGGCAGCCTGTTCAATTACTTTGGTAGCTTGTTCGCCGCGTTCGGTTGGATCGGTGTGGTCATGCTCGCGTGCCGCGATGATGTTATGCCTGGGCTTCGCCACCGGATTGGTGCGGTCGGTCAGCTCGCCTTTACGAACTACATCATGCACAGCGTGGTCTGTACGATGATCTACAACGGTCATGGCTTCGGGCTTTTTGGATACGTCGACCGTATTTGGCAGCAGGTGTTGGCCGTGGCGATCTTCGTGTTCCAGCTTTGGTACTCGCCGTTATGGCTGCAGCGATTCCGCTTCGGGCCGCTCGAATGGTTATGGCGAAGCCTGACCTACTGGCAACGACAGCCGTTTCGGCGAGCATGACCGCTTGCACCACTGGAAGTCTCCAGCGTTGGTTGTCTGTTGGAGGAAGGGATGATGGACTGAACGTTGAATGATCCAATGCAATTGTCGAGGCGCCGATTTCGGATTTCCGACGCGTTAGCAATCGTGTTGGGCCTTGCAGTCGCGTTCTTTCTCAACGAGCGATTGAACTCCATTTCAGAGATGCCGGACGAGACGTACCTCAAGCTTTTTCAGTTTCGGTTCTCTGCGATGCTATGCGCGGCTTCGCTCAACGTCGTATTGGCAATTCTCATCGTCGTCGATAAGCAACCGTTACAAGAATCGGTAGAGGCTCCCGGAAAGCTGATTCTCATGCTGTCGGCATGCGCCCTCGCGATTTCTCCCTGCTTCAATTGGGACATTTTGTTTTCAGACCATTTGCCGTTGTGGCTCCGGTGTTGTTTGATTCCGTTCGGCCAAGGATTGGTGAAGACGATGGCTTGTTTTGCAATCGGCGGTTTTTTCATCGCTCGGCTTCGAAGAACCAATCAGGGCTCTGGAGATTGGCTTAACACCTGCGGGCTGTCATTGGGCGCTCTCTGGGTGGTGCTGGCCTGTACTGAGCCCTTTCTCAGCCTGGAAGTCCTGCGCTGGCTGGGAGCTACCAGTTGATGGAAAAGGAGCGAAAGTAGCGAACCATCTCAAAATGACTTCATGGCTTACTGTCGCTCTCGTATCGCCTGTGTTTTCCAGAGAGTAGTGGTTCCACATGCTCGAACTCGTTCAATCTGATAACAAATGCTCGTGATCGTACTTACGCTGTTGATTGTTGTTTATCTTTTTGTTCCGGCCGTTGATCGACAGGAGAATCGTAGGAGGAGTGAGTTCAGGGAACGCAAGCGGAGGTTCATGGCGATCGGATCCGAGCATGACGATGATGACGACGAACCGCCTAGTTCATTTTGAGACGGAGGACTTAGCCTCACTGTTTGGTGATAAATACCGTTTTCCGAAAGGGGTGGCAGCACTTGAAGAGACGCTTGCGAAAGAAACGCAGACTCGGTGAGTTTCGCGAAGACTGTTTTGAAGTAGACTTCGAGATTTCGACGTCACTTGACGACGACGAGCGTGACTCTCTGACCGACGCTTTCATCGAGATGATCGAATCGAATGGTCTGCAGTTCGGTGGAGGTGGTCATCGTGAATGGTCCGGCGTTGTTCAAGGACCAAACCGGGTTTCAGCAACCGCGGCTGATCGCAGTGCGGTACTTGACTGGCTCAATCGCCATCCGGATATCGTGACCGCCAGCGCGGGGGCGCTGCGAGACGCATGGCATGATTGGTCTTGATGCAAACCAGTTCCGAGTTTGATCTACCCAAGCGGGTTGACTCTGGCTTTAGGCTTCGGACTTACGCATAAGAGCTACAAGGAATCGACTGTCGGACCCAGCGGAAGCGGTCGAACGGTTGCCCTCGCTTCCGATCGAGAATGACTCGCACCAACGATTGCACCAAATTCAGGCAAGCAGGGTAAATCAGAGTCACTTCCTGTCCACTCGGAAGGGTCGGAAGAGGACGCCCTGGAAACGACGAAAGCCCGCAAAACAAAGGGTTTCACGGGCTTTTCGGGTAGTCGGGATGACAAGATTCGAACTTGCGACCTCTGCACCCCCAGTGCAGCCAAACGGGACGCGAATCGCTTGAAACCAAGCATTTTGGGCATTCTTGGTTCCAGCTGAAAGCCCATTTCACATCCGTTTCGGCGGGAAACGTGCATCGTTTCGTGCATGTGGACACTTGAGAGTGCACACGGTCTCGAGCGGTCTCCAGATAAAGGATTGGCCGTGTGAAAGCAGCGCCCTAAGTATCGATCGGCGCCTGCTGCATGCGCTGGGCTCCCTCACGGACGATCTCATCGAATGGACTTTTTTGGCGATCATTCAATGGGCTTTGTATAGTTTCGGATGAAATTGGCCAAAGAACTGAT
>JBCCKZ010000831.1:0-2765 GCA_039027135.1 Planctomycetota bacterium | reverse complement strand
CGTCCGTGGCATGTGTGAGTACAGGAGGAATGAGCCGAACCGAGGAGCCCAAGCGACTCATCGGGTGTTTGTTCAAAGCCGACTGCAATACCCGAAGCGTCGCACGCCATCCCGTTCGGCTCTAGCTGAGTTGCGACTCAGCCGGGATCGTTGCAGGCTCGCCAGGCTGCCAGCTGGCGAGACTCGCCAAGCTCTCGTGTGATTCTTCTCCATTGCTCGGAACACTTCGAAAGATTAGCTTTCGGATCGTCACCGTCAAAGAGCACGCCCGTTACCGCCTTCCCCAAACTTATCTGGTACCGTTGACCACCAGGGATTCGAAGCGGCGAACGACTCGCGAATCGACTAAAGAACTCTTGGGCAATTGGCGGATAGTTGGATTCATTGCCTGTAACAATCGTCCCGGCGAGTGTTGCCGCAATCTGCGAAAGCCCTTCGCCACCAGCAAGCCAGCCTATAAATGCTTTTGCCAAGCGACTCTGCCGACATTTCCTACAAAGACCACCGATCAGCGTCAAACCAGAGGGCACTAAAGCAGGATCAGATCCTGAAGCACCCACGAGCGTTGCGTTGATGCCTGGATCGACTGAAGCGAGATTCGTCCACCCCGTAAGGACGTCACCCATATTTATTCCTTCAGCGACGTTAATCTTTTGTTGTGAGCTTTTCCACAACTCAGCCCGCCCTTTGAGCTGCGTGAGCAACGAAACATACTCGTCTTCACCCACAAGCGGTGACATGTCGCGAATATTGAATAGCCACTGAGAAGCCGAAGAGCCCGCATAGAGCAAGAAGGCGTCAGCCGCCTCGACGGGATCAAGCGGGAAGCTCACCTCTTGCCTCGCCTCCTCGGCGTTTTCCGCGTTCGTCGCGATCACGGGTATCGAAGTCGCGATGGGGATTCCTTTCACGTCTGATTCCGTTCGACCACAAGTCCGCATGATTGAATCTGGAACCGACTCAATCATCGCCGAATAGTCATCTCCCTTGAGCCCGGCCAGCACTTGAGTTTTGATGAGGTCACCTTGGCTGATGGCTGGATAGATCACACAGTCACCAACAAGACCCTCGCCCCTTGTGGCCACATCCTCCGGTGCAAGAGACTGAATCGACAAGGCCTGCTCTGATACCGCGGACCAACTCATTTCAATGGAACGGGCGAGGTCCTCTGGCCCAACGACAATGACCGCCAGCGGAACACTGGATTTGATCGCTTCAGATCCTTCCTCCGAGTCTGCACCGGAATCCCCCGCGGGTCTCGAACATCCGGAGACAGCGAGGCCACTGCCTAGCCCTAAACCAATGACCTTTAGGGCCTCTCGCCGATTGCCGTGGTATTGAAATTGCGTCGACACGTTGGATTGTCTGAGTTAGTAATTTCGGAACTTTGATAGGGCCACAGAAAGTCCGAGGCAATGCACGAGGCAGCTGACTTGGGCTAAACTCTCGGCAAAATTCGAGCCGCACTGACGCGGACGCTAATCCCTACGCAAACTCTGCCACTCTGGCCCAATCTTTCGATGAGTCATTATCTAGGAATCGATATCGGTACATCCGGAACCAAAACACTCTTGATGAACCAAGACGGCCAGGTCGTCGCTGAGGCCGACGCCACCTATCCGGTTCACCAGCCGAAACCGGGTTGGTCCGAACAAGATCCCGAGGATTGGTGGAAGGCAACCGTAAAGACCGTCAAAGCCGTCATCAAGAAATCGGGGGTGAAGGCCGCTGAAATCAAGGCGATCGGGTTGAGCGGTCAAATGCACGGTTCGGTTTTCCTGGATAAGTCCGACAAGGTCATCCGTCCGGCTCTCCTTTGGAATGACGGCCGGACTGCAAAGCAATGCGATGACATCACCAGCCGAGCGGGAAGCCGAAAGGCCCTAATCAAGATGGTGGCTAATCCAGCGCTCACTGGATTCCAAGCTCCCAAAGTCCTCTGGCTTCGAGATAACGAGCCTAGGAATTTCGACCGCCTCAGCAAGGTGCTCTTGCCGAAGGATGAGATTCGCCGACGCCTTACGGGTGATTATGTCACGGAAGTTTCAGACGCCTCCGGGACGCTTTTCTTGGATGTTGTGAAGCGTCAGTGGTCCAAGAAGTTGTTGGGACGGCTGGATCTAGAAACTTCCTTGCTGCCGGAAGTTGTCGAGAGTGAAGATGTCACGGGAACGCTCACAACCCTGGCCGCGAAGCAACTTGGCCTGACGACCGACTGCAAAGTGGTCGGAGGGGCCGGCGATTGTGCTGCCGGAGCTGTCGGCAATGGCGTCGTGCAAAAAGGCATCTTGAGTACCTCCATCGGCACAAGCGGAGTGATGTTCGTTCACAGCGACGAACCTCAATACGACGCCGATGGGCGTCTTCACACGTTTTGCCATGCCGTGCGAGGCAAATGGCACATGATGGGCGTCAATCTCTCGAGCGGCGGTTCGCTTCAGTGGTGGGTGGATAGTGTTCTTTCGGGGCTGGCTGGCAAGCAGGCGGCAAAACGTTTCGCCGTCGCCACGACAGAAGCAGAAGCATCCGCAGCAGGTAGCGGAGGTCTCGTTTTCTTGCCCTACCTGTCCGGCGAACGAACACCCCATGCCGATCCAGATGCGCGTGGTGCATTCGTGGGCTTGAATACCACGCATTCGCGAGGCGACATGACTCGGGCGGTCATGGAAGGTGTGACAATGTCGCTACGTGACAGCCTGGAGATTATCAAGTCACTCGGTGTTCCCGTTCGACAGATTCGAGCTTCTGGTGGCGGAAGCAAGAAT
>JBCCKZ010000830.1:0-2776 GCA_039027135.1 Planctomycetota bacterium | reverse complement strand
GATGACTTGCCGAGCAAGGTCCAGCGAGAGCTCTTGTTTCGTGCGGAATCCCGCGCTGTAGCGAGCCGCAGGGGCATCGATGTCCAATCTCCGAACATACAAACGCGAAAGCAACGGCAACGCAATTACGCCTAAGATCGGATGAGAACGCACCATCGCCAAACAAACCCATGTGACCATAAAGCCAATCTCTATTACCCTGTCCCGGCGTCGAATTGTGGCGAATGATGGCCGCTTCAGCTTGTGCGTCGAATCGCTTGGTCAGGGAGTCATTAATCGCGATCGTCCAGTAGCCCCCTTGTGCAGCGTCAACTCTAAAAAGTGGGGTAGGTATCCTGCCTGCCATCGGGAATGGACGCGGCAAATCACAGGCTGGAAGCCCATGCTACGACGTCGCGCCAAAAGTAAAACTAAGCTGTGACGCTGCACTAGCCAAGATCAAACCTTCTCAGGATGAACATTTTGATCGGCAGCATCAACTAGTCAGTACCTCGACCGGCTACAACAAGCAAAACCGATCCCAATCGAATTTCACTCCTGCCCGACGAAACCAGCCTGCCGCTGCGCGGCGACCGCCGACGAAGACGAAGACGATGGGCAATCGACCTGGCGTGGTCGTTCACGCAAGTTTGTTTAGCAGTTCTGCACCACGTTGAACCGCTGGATTGTTCACGCTATTGGTGCCTTGGAGGTAGACACTGGTTGCTGCGAGCAACTGAGGCCGCCAGCCCGGGCTGATTCGGTGACATTCTTCAAACATTGCGATGGGGTATTTCATCTCGTGGGCATTCTGCGACAAGCGACGTGCCATTCCATGTTGAGCTGCTTTGATAAATTCGTTGGCTCCCTTGCGTGACTGTGTTAATGCAAACGTCAACTCCGCTGCTTTGAGCTGGCCCGTACGATCATCATTTCGTTCCAAGAAGACACGCGGCGGAAGAGCCGCAAGTAATGCTTCGATGGTCTCATTCGCATCGCCAGTCAATTCCACCGGTTGCATCAATACGACATCACCGTCTCGCATTCCATCACGAGATCGAGCTCCCAGCATGAATTCCGTGACCCAGGAGAGCGCTTGGAGCATCGTGAAATAGCGAGTCCGTGAATCAAAGCTTGTCGCAAAGACATGATGAAGCGCACTTGCTGCCGTGTTCGAATGCAACGCTCGCGTACCGATGTTCCCTCCACGCTCAACAAGCAGCATGAGTTCGGCTGCTAGCAGATGGATCGCGTCCCAAACGGTTCCCGCCTTGATGCTGCCTTCGATGAGGTGACTGGCAACCCAGTCATTGCTGTTCCACCATTTTCCTCTCTTCATTACTTCCAGGAGTTCGATGGTTCGCTGCTTGTCCGCGTCGCGAGAGGCCCAATCCTCTGGAAGCTTGTCGTGCGTCTTCCCGACTCTCTCTACGTTGTGCCGATAGGGTTGGCCTTCCAAATTGTGCTCTTCCCGGTAAATGTCACGAACGATGTACCGCAGCGTCGGCTCAGCGTGATGCCAACCAATGACGTCAAGCGTTCTGCCAGCGTTGACGATGCCGATGGGGATGTGACCGATGAAAAAGTTGTCGCGACCGGCGTAGGGAAGAAGTTTCGCGTAGGCCTGTCTCGGACCTTGGGATCGGCAGATCGCAACGATGGCGTGTTCCGCCTTCTCGCGATCCATCTCTTCCATGGCAGCTTCGAATTCAGCATCGGCCGCTCCAGGCTTCGGAAGATTCCCGATCATGGCGCCCACCGGCGACCTTCCCGATCGCTCGAAATGCTCTTTGGCTACATCCACTGCCCAGAAGAGCGGCAACATTCGATCATCGGCGGATAGGTCAAGCGACAACTGGTGCGCGGAGTGAACCAGATAGACGCTATGATGTCCATCCCGCAGAGCTGCATACATAAAGACGGCTGCCAATAATTCGCGATATGGCACGCCGCTGGAATACTCTTTGACGAGTAACTCTTGACACTTGTCACGCGGAGTACGATCAATCAATCGCACTAGTCGGTTTGTCTCTTGGTCCAAGCAGATTCCTTCCTTGGGCAATTGAATATCCGCCCAACTCAATCTGTTTTGGCAGATCACTAGTCCGCCGCCTGAGACAGTCAAAAGGAAATCGCGTCTCGAAGACATCGTGATACCTCTGCAAAAACGTAGCCAAAACCGCACTCCCCTGAGGCCTCATCATACGAACTGAGGAGTAGCGTGTATGGATGAAGTCCCCGTTCGACCAGAGTTCATTGGAGTTCGCAAAACGCTTGGGGTGACAATTAGAGAAACACAGCGGAAGACGGGCGTGGAATCTCTTGGACCATTTTTTGGATGCTCCGCTGTTCGGCGCCAGATGGCTTTCGAGGCAAGGACAGAAGCAGATCCGACTCCGGCCGATTCGGCACAGGTCACCGATACATCAACTCGACGGAGTCCGACATGTCCGCAATTGGCGTCGATAAGTGTGAGCCGTCTCGCAGGAAAGCGTGGGATCGCGTGGTGCATTGTCGTCGCCGACGCCTTACGCTGATTTGTTTCTTTTGATTAGCGTGTTCGAACCTCTTTGCCGATTGAAGACGATTGAGTTGCGGAAATTTCCAACCTCACAAGGCGAGAGTTTACTCTGAGAGCTTGAAGTCACTCGCTGACACTTCAGAGCAAGTGGTTCGAAGCAGGCTGGATCATAAGAAACCGACATTGCGATCGCGTTCAGGGTCGCGGCGTCCGTCCGATGTCCGTTGTCGGATGGCTACAAGGCGAGCATGGCTACTTGTCTCAAATGCTTAAACG
>JBCCKZ010000829.1:0-2777 GCA_039027135.1 Planctomycetota bacterium | reverse complement strand
GTTGAGTGGTTCGAAGAGCACGGTGACATTGCAATTGGATTCGAGGCGGGTGAATTAGAGCTTCACTATCATTTCGAAGATGGATTCAACGGCATTGGGCCCGAAGTCGAGTTTGAGCCCGACGAGGCTTACATCCGGGCGTCAGACGCAACTCGAGTAGAAAATATCACGTCGGCACTTCCATTTCTCGGCGCCGCAGCAGGAAGCGATATATGGGTTCTTCCGCAGTCTAACTCTGGTCCCCAGGGAGCGGATGCTCTTGGCGTTCCCTTTGTAGGAATTGCAGCCGAGTTGGATGGACCGCCCTTTGTTTCTGCTGAATTGCTATTAACTGACGTAACGGGTCCCGGTGAATTCGCATTGTGGCAGAGTCCCCCCACGCTATTCGATCCTCCCAGCGTGTTCATGCAGTCACAGGACGGTTTTGACAATACCGACCTTCTCCCTCTGACAGTCGGAGCCCACGACCACTACAACTTCGGCTTTTCCGCACCTGGGGTCTACCAAGTGACGTTCGCTGCGACCGCGGTTGCCATACCCGAACCCGGAAGTCTCGGTGTCATGGCTTCAATCGCTGCAATGGGTACAGCCATGCTTCGGCGACGCCGTAAGTAAATCGCGTGCTTTGTCACGATGACCATCATCCTTGGGCTGCAGTCAATATTGGCTGTAGCCCGGCGGCTTTCTTCAGTGAAAGGTCGTTGCTCTTCGCCGAGAAGGATCAACAGGTCGTCCATTGTGTTGTGATGTGAAACCTGATTGGTCTTCAGCGCTCCTACGCTAAATTTCTAACCAAATGCCCATTTCGATGACGTCAAGCTCATTCTACCGAGCATCGATCGGTTGCATTGCGATCATCTCGTATTCACTCGGACACGCATCTGCGACGGCCGATATAACTGAATATTCAGCCGGACATACGGATATTCGGATCGCATTTCGCAACGACGAGCTTCAACTGCTCTACCACTTTGGCGAGTCGGCCGTGTTGGACGGCGTTGAACAGGTTGGTTTTGACTCGGAAGGAAGTGCCGATAGTGCATTCGTCCGAGTGTCCCCCGCCACGCAAACGGACTTTGCATTTCCGATCGATTTTTTGGGAACGGGTGCTAACGACCCGGTTTGGATACTGCCACAGTCGAACTCTGGAACGGGGGGAGCGGCTGCTCTCGGTGCCCCATTCTTTGGGATTGCGACTCATCAGCTTTCTGGATCACAGTTCGAGTCTGTCTTCTTGAACATGACCGATTTTGCTGGTCCCGGCGAGTTCGCACTTTTTCAGAGTCCAACCCTACCATTCCTGCCTCCAACCGTTTTCTGGCAAACCAATGACGGTATCCAAACCGAGGATGGAGACGACTCGTTGGACGTTGGTGTCATCGGACACGACCATTACAATTACGGATTCACCCAAGAAGGAATTTACGACGTCAAGCTGACCGCCACGGCGGATTTGGTTGGTGGCGGAAGCATCTCGTCGGCTGAAGAAACGTTTCGGTTCGTCGTTGGCAATGTCACCGCAATCCCCGAACCGGGCAGTTTTGCTTTGGTTGTCCTGAGTGTGGCAGCGTGGTGTTGGCGTGGGCGTCGTCGACGCCCGGCGATCGCGGCTTAGTTATGTCCGTACGAATTGGGTGTGAGTGAATGCGTGCCACCACAATTCGTTGATTCATGCCGATGACGTCGAATCCGACAGGCGTTCGCTTCCCCACCTCGCTATTTGGGGTGCTTGTTTTCTTCAGCGGTAGTGCTGCGCTGATTCATCAGTTGCTATGGACACGACGACTGATTGATTTGCTCGGCGCGAGTACGGAATCGTCAGCGCGGGTCTTCGGCGTCTTTTTCTTAGGGCTTTCAATTGGATCAGCCGCTGCGGCGGTGTTGGTTCGCCGAACACCCAATCCATTGCGGGTCGCAGGACTCGCACAGCTCTGCATTCCCATCCTCGTTGTCCCAGTTATTTATCTCTCCAATCTCACTGATTGGATTTGGCCAAACATCGGATCTGAGATCACCAGCGGCTCCAGTGGATTCCTATTGAAGTCGCTCATCACGCTGTTATTCATTCTTCCGCCGTCCGTGATGATGGGTCTCTCATTTCCGTTGATCGTTGCGGGCGTGCTTGGATTGCAACGCGGTCAGCTGAGCGGTTCAGGGATCAATCTCTACGCCGTTAATACGCTTGGCGGTGCGTTCGGAGTCGCGTTTGGTGTTTTGATCGCGTTACCTCAGCTTGGCAACTTTGCATCGATGGTGCTTGCCGCAGCCATTGACGGCTTGGTGGGTATTGCATTGCTGATGCTTTCAATGACGCCTCAGACGTCAAAAGCCAACCCAGAAACACACAACGTGGCACAAGAAAGCCCTTCCAGAAGCCATCCAATGGGTCATGCGATCGGGTTGGCTTTTTTTTCAGGCGCGGCCGTGTTGGCGTTGGAGGTCGTCGCTTTTCAGATTTTTCAACTCGCCGCAACGATTTCATTGTTTTCACCGGCGGCGGTCTTGTTTGCCGCCATTGTGTCGCTTGGCCTTGCCGCAGCATTTTTTTCGCGCTTTCGAAGCGCTCTGATGTCGAACGACCGTTATCGAATGATGACGTTGATCATGATCGTCAGCGGAATACTGGCGATCGCGGCACCGCAGCTGTTCATGCTGATTGCCAAGCAATCCAACTGGTTTGCTTCCAGCGGTGGCGTCCTACCGTTTGTGCTCAAGCTTGGCACTTTAGCCGTCATTTCTGTCGGTCCGGCTTGGCTTGCCGCCGGACTCATTTTTCC
>JBCCKZ010000828.1:0-2788 GCA_039027135.1 Planctomycetota bacterium | reverse complement strand
GTTCGCTGGGAGGAGGCCGGCAAGCGATGAGTGGTGGGTTTTCGGGTGGTGGGTTCTCGGGTGGTGGGTTCTCGCAAATGAACCGGTCAATGATGAACCGTCCCCAGCCACGCCCGGGTCGTGGTATGCCTCAGACACCGCCCAATTTTGGTCGTCCGAATCTGAATCGTCCAGCGACAGGGCCATCGTTTCATACACCGAGCAACAGTCTTCCGCATCTTGGCGGTGGCAATTTTAGCCGGCCACTGCCCGGCTCGAATAATCTCCGTCCTGGCTCATCCTTGCCTGGGATGTCGAGTCCGAACATTGGCAACTCGAGACCCAGCTTGCCGACGACGAGCCGGCCAACGAATCGACCGCCAATTAATCAGCCATCTAAGCCGGCGAAACCAAGTGTTCCTGGTCTTGGAACCGGCGATCGACCGTCGCTTGGTAACCGTCCGGGCATTGGTTCTCGACCACGACCTGGAGATGGAATCGGCTCGGGCAATCGACCATCAATCGGCAACATGCCCAGTGGGATCAGACCACCTTCCACTGGAGAGCTTGGTGATTTTCTAGGCTTGGACAAACCTGTGGTTCCCGAGACGGGTGGCAGTCGCTTGCCGAATCTTCCATCGAACCGTCCCGCAACGGGCACCAAGTTTCCAGATCGCGGAGATAAGCGGCCAACTCGCCCGGCAGGGAGGCCCGGCAGCGGTGAGATTCGCCCCGGCCTTGAGGGGCGACTTCCCGGCAGCAATGACCGACTCGCAAACCGCTACGACATTCAACGTCCAGGTTCGGGAACCAATTTCGATATCGATCGGATTCGAATCGGCAACAATAACGTGATCAGCAATCGTCCGTCGTGGGCGAACATTGATCGTGGTTCCATGAATCAGATCAGTCGTCGCTGGCAAAGCAATCTGACGTCACTCAACAATTGGCCGGGACGCTATCCCGCACGATTTGATCGCTGGCATCGCTGGGGCAACAGCGTTCGCTTGGGCTGGGGTAACAACTGGCGTTTTTTCAGAGCGGGTTGGTGGGCTGGTCGGGGATTCCGGTTTGGTGCGTGGAGCTACTGCTATGCCTTTAATCGCTACCCTTATATTTATTGGTGGCAGACGCCATCCTTCACCACGGTTAGTCAGTGGTTCGTATGGTCGGCACCCGCATCGTCTTGGCAGCAGCCCATCTACTATGACTACAGTGACGGCGGGAATGTGACTTATCAAGACAACCGTGTGTTTGTTGGCGGAGAAGTGATCGGAACCACCGATCAATTTGCCGCCAGTGCAGCTGACCTGGCGACCGTCCCGGAACCAGATAACGAAGCAGAGGCTCAAGAATCCGAGTGGATGGCATTGGGCACATTCGCGTTGACGACTGATCCCGACGATGTTGATCCTACGCGATACGTCCAGCTAGCTGTCAACAAAATGGGCATCGTTTCGGGTACGCTATACAACGACGTCACGGAACGTACCGATGCGATTCAAGGTCGTGTCGACAAAGAAACCCAGCGGGTTGCGTTACGCCTGGGCGAAAGCGAAGACGTCATCATCGAAACCGGACTCTACAACCTAACCCGGGACGAAGCTTCAATCCTGGTTCATTTTGGCACCCAGACGCGCGAGGATTATCTGCTTGTGCGACTCCCGGAACCGGATGACGAAAGCGCATCGGACTCACGGTAGAGTCGAGGACGAACTAGTAACGATTTTTGATTTTGGGACACCTTCTAAGTATTGAATCATGAGAAAATCGATAGTACCCATTGTGATTTTGATGATCACATGCAGTGCCTTGGCTCATTTGGCCCATGCCGAGGACCGACCCAACATTGTCGTTATTTGGGGTGACGATGTCGGTCGCGCCAACATTAGTGCGTACACGCATGGTGTGATGGGCTATCAAACGCCAAATATCGATCGTATCGCTCGCGAAGGCATGATGTTCACCGACTATTACGCGGAACAAAGCTGTACGGCAGGACGAGCGAGTTTCATCATGGGACAACATGGCATGCGCACGGGTTTGACGAAGGTCGGCCTTCCCGGTGCGGAAGTTGGTATGCAACTCGAAGATCCAACCATCCCGGGACTGCTCAAGAATCACGGATACGCCACGGGGCATTTTGGAAAGAATCACTTGGGCGACCGTGACGAAATGCTGCCCACCAACCATGGCATGGATGAGTTTTACGGGAATCTCTATCACCTCAACGCGGAAGAGGAACCAGAGAATGAAGATTACCCTCGCGACCTTGTGCTACCTGATGGTTCGACCTTTATCGAAAAGTTTGGGCCACGCGGAGTGCTGAAGTCTTCGGCAGATGGAGAGATCGAAGACACTGGTCCTCTCACGAAGAAGCGGATGGAGACCGTTGATGACGATACTTCTACTGCCGCGATTGACTTCATCAAAAGAGCCAATGCAGCTGGAAAACCATTCTTCGTTTGGTGGAGCGGAACGCGCATGCACTTTCGCACTCATGTCAGTGAAGAGAAAATGGCGATGATTAAAGAGAAGTATCCACATGCCGATGAGTATACCGCCGGTATGATCGAGCATGATATGCATATCGGTCAGTTTCTCGACGCTCTCGACGAGTTGGGAATCGCCGATAACACAATTGTTCACTACTCCACAGACAACGGGCCGCACTACAATACCTGGCCTGACGCGGCTGCGACTCCCTTCCGTGGTGAGAAGAATACCAACTGGGAAGGTGGCTGGCGTGTTCCTTGTGCGCTTCGCTGGCCCGGGGTGGTCGGGCCCGGCTCGATTTCCAATGGTGTCG
>JBCCKZ010000827.1:0-2791 GCA_039027135.1 Planctomycetota bacterium | reverse complement strand
TTAATAGGGGATCCAGCGCATCTCACGTCAAATCCAGTTGCTGCACAACTGCCGTCGGAGCTTCACGGCGAATCGAGAACGAGAAGTCGATCAACGCTTTTCAAACCATCGACAGTTTTTAAAAGCATTCATTTACGCCTAGCCCGGATTATTCATGGCTGTTTTTGAGACTTGGTGATTTCATTGGAATCGTCGTTTTCATTATGACGGACCTGGTCGGCGCAGACCGCCCCCTTCCCCCCATTCGGCTTTTTGGTTGATGCGTTGAGATTAGGCTCCGCTTGGATCAGGCGGATGGTAGTCCAGGAGGCACGCGGCAACGCGTCGAAGATGGTCGGCCCATGGCCAGCTTGATGAGATCTGCAAGCGGACTCGGCGCATGCTCACAACCACTCGGCATGCAACCTTGATAACATGAGTTCGCCAAGTGCAGGCATGCCCCTCCCCCAAAGGATCGCGCCGACGGCGACGAGCGTGATGACGACGCTTCACCACTGCGGGCTGAGCCTCCAAAGGAATTGCATGTCCAGCGTCTTCAGCGATCTTGGGCACTACCTGAATGACCTGACGAAGACACACCAGTAAGTTCGCTGACAGACTGTGCATCATCACTCGAAAGAGATTCGCCATATAGCGATGATCACTCAGACGATCACAGCGAAGTTCACATTTAAGCTCCTTGTTACGATTCTCGCTCTCACCGCGATCGGCGTACTCTTCATAAACGCCTTGCGGACAAACCACTACACCTGGGCGATTGGTCACCACAGCTCGACGGTTGGTGCCAGCCGATTGCACTTCACATTTGACGATCACATGGCGAGAACGTATCCAAGTCTTTGCCTGATAATCCAAGAGCAAGAAGTTGCGTTGAGCCTCACCGGTCGATTCGAAAGCGGCTATGCTTTCCTGCAAAAGCCCGTCGCTTTCGCGTTTTACACGAGCATTCATCTGATAACCGATGCTGTAAAACACACGGTGAAAGCGTTCCAAGGCGTTGTACATCTCAGGGACCGCGAAGCCTGAATCGGCGCGAATGTGAATGACCACATGCGGGAATCGCTGGCGAATTTTCTCGATCACTCGCCGTAGATCATCGGCCGCTGCCAAGCTTGCATGGGCACTGCCGAACAACAAGCTCGGTAGCACGATCATGTCATTTTCAGCACAAGTGATCGCGCGGACTTGGTACTGATGCTGGCTATAGAACCCATGAAAGAGAACAAGTTGCTGGTTACCGTGAGCAGGATCATCAAAGGTGTCGATGTCGAGCGTGATTTCGGCAGGCTCTTGTTCAAAGGATTCGACGAATCGCTCGATGAACCAGTCTTCCATGTCGAGCAGATTTCTCGCGGTGACGGAGTTCTCAAGTCTAGAGATGGTGGGCTGACTTACCAGATCATCGCCGTCGGGTGATTGGCCGGCAATGAGCTTGAAGACCGGATCGCTTCGGAGGGAATCGTGATCGTTCTGGTCTTCGTATCCGGCGATGATCCCGAAAACTCGCTGCCGCAAGATGGACAATGCCGAGTGCGCTGGATCAGTTCGCGGATCAGAAATGAGCTTCACCAATCCATCGGTCCAACCAAGTTTTTGGTCGAGTTGGTAAAAGGCGATGAGGCCTCCGTCTGAGGATAAGTTCTCGTCGACCTGTTCGACTTGGATGGATTTCTTGCCACAGAAACCGAAGACAAATTGCTGCGCAGGCTGTAAACTCATCAGTGGCCTTCCTTGATTGTCGAAAGTGCTTTGTGCTTAAACACTTAGACGCAAGAAAGGCCCTTCTTGTTTCAATCCCCATGAATAATCCGGGCTAGGCTGTGATTCTCAATTCACGCGACAGCAAACTTCGGAGCGACGCAAACCGGTCTTGCAATGTCTAGTCCAACGTAATTCCGGTTATGGTGTGGCAGGCAAACCGAGAAACAAAAGCATAATTGTGGCCCCGATTCCAAATATATTCGCGACCAACAAGTGATTGTGTTTCTTTCGATCTGAATCATTTCAATCTCACGCGGGTATCCTTTATCTCGAAAACGGTTTGATCCCCCATGTGGTGACTCAGCTCTCAAAACGCATATAATTTGGCCTTCACTGGAGACGAGTGCGATCAGACCAGGGAACATGGCAATTAATTAATGGCTGCGTTAAATCAAAACAATGTGTTTGAGCAAATCCAGTCCATCTGCCGGGAATATCGCAAAGTCCTCAAGTCCGGACAGTCGGTTAGCATCGATGAGTACCTCTCCAAGGTCGATGATTCCGCCCGTGGAACCCTCTTCCAAAATCTACTGCATCTGGATATCGAGTTTTGTCGTAGGCGGGGAACTGATCCATCGTCAGAAGATTACATCGCTCGATTCCCACAATACGCTCGATTGATTCGCCAAGCATTCTTTGAATCAACCTTGATGTCGCAAGATTTTGATTCCAACATCGCTCACGATGACAACCCAACGGTCGCATTGGGGATTCCAGCAGCAAAACGGATTGGCGAATACGAGTTGATAAGAGAGATCGGACGTGGCGGTTTTGGCGTTGTCTACGAAGCACGTCATTTAAAACTGGGTGAACGCGTAGCCTTAAAAACCCTTCCGACGCTTTCGAATTCCAAGAACGAATCAACGCAAGACGCGGAACGCCTGCATCGGTTTCGCAAGGAGTTTCGTAGCCTTGCTGAAATCAACCATCCGAACGTAACTGAGGAAATCGACACCCTCTAGAAGATCCATGGTGATAAACCATTGATCTCCGTCGACTTCTAGCGTTTGCATTCCAGCCAAGTTCGGAT
>JBCCKZ010000826.1:0-2792 GCA_039027135.1 Planctomycetota bacterium | reverse complement strand
GCCCATGCTTCTGGTCGATGAAATCGTTGAAGAAGTCGCTGGTCAAAGCATCTCTTGTCGGAGAACCTTCCGGGCCGAAGAGTTCTTCTTTCAAGGGCATTTTCCCGATCGCCCGATCGTTCCAGGTGTGATTCAGTGCGAATGCTGTCTCCAAGCAGGTGCAGTGCTGCTAGCTGGCAACGGCGAAATGAAGAACAGACTCCCAGTTGCCACGCGTATTGATGGCGTGAAGTTCAAACGCATGATTGAGCCTGGAGAGACAGCGGATATCGCCGTCGAACTCAAGGAACAGGTCAGCAATGCCTTCTACCTGACTGGAAAGCTCAGCGTGGGCGGAAAGCTGGCTACGAGGTTGGACTTTACCGTGACACTATCCAGCTTGGAGGGTTGAATCATGGGTGATTCCTTTTTGCAGGTCTCCGGCAAGAACTTCCTCGTGATGGGAGTAGCGAACAAGAAGAGTGTCGCTTACGCCATCGCCAGGCAACTCGAAGAGGCGGGTGCTCATGTGATTTACGCTGTAAGAAGCGAGAGCCGAGCAAAGACACTGGAAAAGCTACTAGCCGGTCGGCCGGTGATGATCTGCGATGTCGAAAAGCAAGTTGAAATCGACCAGCTAGCAAGCTCGTTGGCGGAGCAAGAAATCCGACTTGCCGGATTGGTGCACTCCATTGCATTTGCTGATTATCCCGAGGGTATTCGTCCTTTTCACGAGACGACCCGAGACCAATTTCTGCAATCGGTGAACATTTCAGCGTTCTCACTTGTCTCGGTATCCAACGCACTAAGAGATCTCTTCGAGAAAGACGCATCTGTCGTCACCATTGGCATTAGTACAACTCGCATGGCCAGCGAAAGCTACGGATTCATGGCTCCCATCAAAGCTGCACTTCAATCGTCGCTTGCATTCCTGACCAAGTCTTTTAGCCGTTTCAGCGAAGTCCGTTTCAATGCGGTCTCGGCTGGACTGCTCAAAACAAGTGCATCCGCTGGCATCCCAGGCTATGTGGACTCTTATCTTTTTGCGGAGAAGGTCATCCCACGCGGTCGCGCCGTCGCGACTGACGAAGTCGCATCTACGGCGGTCTTTCTACTATCGCCGAGATCCTCTGGAATTACCGCCGAATCGATTGTCGTCGATGCTGGAATGGCGATTAATTACTTTGACTCGGAAGTCGTCTCGGCCGCGATGTCGTCGTGATCGCCATCTACGATCATCCACCGCCCGATCAAGCCCAGACACGCCGCGTTGCAAGCCAGCTATGATCAATTGCGGCGGCTTCAACCAACCCAGCCCAATAAGCAACCACCATGCAGCAAATCTACATCAACGGAAAGTATTTTAGCCGCGAAGATGCCAAGATCAGCGTCTACGATCACGGCCTCCTTTACGGTGACGGTGTCTTCGAAGGCATGCGCATCTATGGTGGCAAGGTCTTTCGGTTACACGATCACCTGGTAAGACTCTATGAATCGGCTGCTGCGATAGCTCTACAGCTACCCCTGGATATCGACACTCTTTCTCAACATACCAACGAGTGCGTTGACCGAAACGGTCTCGAAGATGGATATATCCGCTTGGTGGTTACGAGGGGAAGCGGTGCACTTGGCTTGGATCCGTATCGCTGCCAAGACCCTCAGGTCATCATTATCGCTGACAAGATTTCACTCTACCCACAGGAGTATTACGACAACGGACTCGAGCTTGTCACCGCATCGACCATACGGAACCACCCAGCGGCACTGAGCCCAAGAATTAAGTCGCTTAATTACTTGAACAACATCATGGCGAAGATCGAAGGCCTCAAAGCTGGTTGTGAAGAAACGCTGATGTTGAATCTTGAAGGCAAGGTTGCTGAATGCACCGGAGATAACGTATTCATTGTTCAATCAGGTGTCCTGAAGACTCCCCCAATCGATGCGGGGATCCTGGATGGAATAACCAGACGCACCGTGATTGAGCTCGCTTCCGAAGCTGGAATCACAGTCGAAGAAACAAACTTCACTCGACATGACATCTTTATCGCCGACGAATGCTTTCTGACCGGAAGTGCGGCCGAGGTCGTGCCGGTGGTCAAGCTAGATGATCGTGTGATCGGTGGCGGTCGACCGGGTCCGATTACCAAGCAACTCAACGCATCGTTTCGCGAGTTCGTGCGAAAGTAACTTTCTTCCAGGATTCCGCTACTGCTTGTTCCGTGGAGTGGCCAAGGCGACGAACATCACTTGATGATCAACCCATACTCGCCTCCCGTCGTGCTAAGAGCTGCCTCCGACGAACCTCTCGCGGGAGTTTCGCCCCTGGCAAAACCCGCAACGGCATTGATCGTTATGTCTGCAGTCCAAAGCGTGATTTGGTCAAACGTTCTTATTTCATACGGCGTAACAACTGCACGAGGCATCAAAGTCAGCGAAGACGGTTTTGGTCTTCTGATGGGTTTCATTCAGTTCGTTACTCTCTTGGTGATCTGCATCGGGGCAGCCAACATGGCAAGGCAAAGATCGCTCCGATGGGCATGGATCTCAGCTGTCCTTGCTTGCGTGCCCGGGCTTTCGCCATTTTTCGTTTTGGGGATTCCCTTTGGAGCTTGGTCGGCCTGGCTATTACGCGACGAGAGAATTCGAATCGGGTTTGGCTCCCAAGCCTCCTGAGCACTCACGAGATGGCGGCATTCAAATAATGCGGGATTGGCGAAAGGACTCCATTTCGTTACGATTCCCGGGAATTGAAAGGCGGCGGCATAGCTCAGCTGGTTAGAGCAGCGGAATCATAATCCGCGTGTCGGGGGTTC
>JBCCKZ010000825.1:0-2794 GCA_039027135.1 Planctomycetota bacterium | reverse complement strand
GTCGAATGTGCTCGTTACCGAGCATGATGGGACTCCCGTGGTGAAAGTCATTGATTTCGGTGTTGCCAAAGCACTGGCGGACAATTTGACCGAGAAGACGATGTTCACCGGTGTCTTCCAGATGATCGGAACACCGCTTTATATGTCGCCCGAGCAAGCATCCCTGTCCAATTTGGATGTGGATACACGGAGCGACGTCTACTCGTTGGGAGTCATGCTCTACGAACTGCTTTCCGGGACACTTCCGATTGACCGCGAGAGCGCGAAAGAACTGTCAATGCAGGAGCTCCAGCATCAGATCTGCGAGAGTGTGCCCCCCACACCCAGCAAACGCCTGAGTACCTTGGGAAACCAGGGTGATACGATTTCCGAAAGTCGTCGATCTCGTTCTCGGAGCTTGAAGCCATCGGCTGCGAGGGAGCTCGACTGGGTCGCGATGAAGTCCATTGAGAAAGACCGCACGCGGCGCTACCAATCTCCTCGAGAACTTGCCGAGGATATCGATCGATTCTTGCGGCGGGAGGCGGTCACGGCCTGTCCGCCGTCACGGCTGTATACGCTTCGCGTGGCCTACCGACGTCATCGAAATGTGTTTCTGTTTTCGACGGCTCTTGGTGTTCTTCTTCTGGCTTCGGGGATCGGCATCGGCTGGTTTGCCTGGCTCTCCGTCAAGGCAGAGCGTGACATGCGGGTGGCGCTCCAAAGGGTGGAAACGAAGGCGGAGGAGACTCAAGCCATTTATGACTTCTTCATCGAAGATATGTTACGGGCGGTTGCGCCGTCCGAAACGCCGAATGCCGCCGAGCTAACAGTCCGCGAAATGCTGGACAGAGCCGCCAAGAATATTGCGGGTGAGTTTTCCGAAAAACCGCACTTGGAGGCGTCCGTGCGGACGCTGCTAAGTTCGGTCTACTTGCGATTAGAGGACTACAGCTCTGCCCTCGAGCACGCGGAAATCGCCTATCGGCTGAATCGAAGGCTCTTTGGGGAAAGCCATCCGCAAACATTGATGAGTATGAACAACATCGGGTCATCGTCGATGTCTTTGGGGAATTCCGAGAGAGGGATGGAGATCATTCGATCGGGACTCGAGCGGATCGCGGAGCAAAGGGTTCCGAATTCGAATCTGAAGACAGGGATGCTGGAGGCTCTCGGGCTCTTGCAATTGCGGAAAGGGATGCTCACGGAAGCGAAACAGACCTTGGAAGAAGCACTCGAATGCGGGAGGCAGGAATCCGATCGCAACGCCCCGCTGTTGATCTCGATTCAGATGAACCTTTCTACGATTGAGCAGCGTTTGGGCAATCTAGAGGAATCGAGGTCCATCCTGGAGGAAGCATTGACCGATGCATTACTAAGCCTCGGCGAAGGCCACACGACAACGATGCTGATCCGTGAGAACATGGCGATGGTTCTCTTCAATCCTGAGGAGATTGAGGAGCACGAGGCGATGTTACGACCGGCAGTCGAGCAGAGTATCGAGCGTTTCGGTGAATCGCATCCGACGACGGTGCGGCGGATGAATTTCTTGTACACAGGGATCGGAAATCAGGGCCGTTTCGAAGAAGCGATCGAGGGACTTCGGAGAGTGTTGGTGCTCGCCGAGGAGAGCGTCGGACTCGAACCGTTGGTAGAGCCTCGAGCCAAGTGGGCGCTGTCGACGTTCCTCAGTAATCTCGATCGTTTTGAGGAGGCGCTAGAGTTGCAGCGGGATCTGTTGGCGGTCAGCAAGAAAGCCGGTGAAGTTCGTTCGCGGATGAAAGGAGTCATCGAGGAAACATACTACGCAACGCTTAGCAACTATGTACGCTTCTTATGCTTGCGCTGTGAGCCTCCACAACCGGATCCGGCGATTCCGCTTGCCGAAGAGATGATGGCGTTTCGGGGAGATGCAAGAGCTTGGAATGCACTCGCCATCGCACGATTCCGAAAGGGCGAATTTGAGGAAGCACTGAAGGCCTTTGAAGAAGCCGATCGACTCGACGAAGCTCTCGCCAAACCCTATCGCTTTTTGTTTGCGGAGTCTGCCGCAAGAGTGCAAGCGAAAGACCGAGCTGCCGCGCTCTACGCAGAGGGGGAACAATTCTTGGAGGACGCCGATGCAACGGAAGAGTGGTGGTTAGAATCCAAAGCGTCTGCCGCTGCCGCGATCGAATGAGAGACTGCCCTTTCAGCACAGCCGAATGAGCTGCAAGCACTGCATCAAGAACGAATGAGGAACCGTCCCAACTCCACCGATACGCTGCTCAACAGCCTCTATTCCGAGCTGCGTGTCCTCGCCGAACAACGCTTGCGCCGAGAACGCGGGGATCACACGCTGCAAGCGACAGCACTGATCCATGAAGCCTACCTTCGGTTGAAGCCCAATCAGGTTGCGGAGGGTTGGGAGAGCTCTTCCCATTTCTTGCGTGCCGCGGCCGAAGCCATGCGTCGCATCTTGGTCGACCATGCTCGCGCCAAGCTCACAACGAAACGCGGCGGGGAGTGGGAGCGTGAGCAGTTTTGGGACTTGCCGGTCGTCCTTCCCATGCAAGCGGAGGAACTCATCGCGATTCACGAATGTCTCGATCAATTCGCGGCGTCTTATCCCGAGCATGCGGAGCTCGTCAAATTACGAATCTTTGGCGGGATGAGTCACCAGGAAGCCGCGGAATCCCTCGGGCTCTCACGTTCATCGGCCGACCGACTATGGGCGTTCGCGAAAGTGAAACTCTTCACGCTGATGAGTTGAACCTCTACTGTTGGAGACCTGCGAACGGAAGGTAAGCACGCGATTTATCATCGTTTCGCACTC
>JBCCKZ010000824.1:0-2800 GCA_039027135.1 Planctomycetota bacterium | reverse complement strand
GGCGCGATTCGGGGTCCGCTGACAACTCTGCAATTCAATGTGGGTGTCGACGGCGAACGTTTCATTGATGGCGACGCCATTGCCGATCAAGCTCGCAACGCAATACAGCCTGCTGAGAGTGATCAGGATGGTGATGATGTGCTCGACGTTTTTGATCCGGCTCCAGCCGATCCAGGGAACGGACTTGGCAGCGTCTTGCAGCCGGGTGGCTCTTTCGGGACGGACTTTGAATTGCCGGATGGGAGTTCGCCACTCGATCCGGCGACTGGACTATCTGGGATCAATGTCAGTCCGGACGCTTTCAGTTCGGTTTATGCTTCCGATCCGTACGGAGCACTGACATCTGAGGATTCGGTGATTCAAGACGGGCGTCTTGTGGTCGCGACGAATAACAGCGATGGATTTGGGTCCCGGAACGAGAACGCGGATGCTTATGGATTCCTGTTTAATGCTTCGGAGACCGAAAAATTCACGGTGAGTTCAACCATCGTGATGCCCGACGAGGGCTTTCCTCAGGCTGGATTCGCGGCTATCGGAATGCAAATTGGTGATGGAACTCAGGCTAGTTACATCAAGTTCACCAGAACTTATGGAAGTGGACAGAATCGTTTTGAAGTGACTTGGGAAGAAGGTGATGCTCGCAAGGATGCCGCACCGGGAAGTAACTCCAAGAGTCAATTTTTCTTTATGACGCCTGAGCAAGAAGCGGCACCGGCCTATGAGCTGTTGATGAACGTTGACCGAGTGGATTCGAGTTCTATTTGGATTACTCCGAACGTCATACCCTTGGACTCTCAAGGTAATCCGATCGGTGATTTGATTAGCGGGCGGGCTTTTCGGGTGACTGGTGCTATCGCAGACGCGATAAACGGCGAGAACCAAACTTTGCCAACAATAGCGGGAGAAGCTTCGTCCGGTGGTCTATTTGTTGGCGTCTATAGCACTGACTACTCCGGTGACTTCAACACTGTCCGTTCCTTTACCGCACGATGGGATGATCTTTGGGTTCGGTCTGACGATCCGACGCCGGCGAACATTCAGCTTAACGCTACAAGCGACACCGGTGTTGCCGATGATGACGGAGTCACTCGCTTAAACAATCACTCAGAAGAAAGTCGTTTGGCTTTCCAAGTCAGTGGGGTTGCCACGGGGGACACCGTTGAAATCGTCCACAATGGAACGGTGATCGGTAGTGCCACTTCCACTGGAGATGCTGTGGAAGTACTCACGGATGGTGTCACGACCATTGATGATGGAGATCAATCTTTCATCGCTCGGCGGACAGTCGAGGGATTCCTGGGTAAGCCGGAATCGACGCCCGTTTTCGTTACAGTGGATACGCTTGCACCCTCGGCTTCACTTGGGACGCTGCCCGGTGGTGTCGCTGTCGAATCTCTCGATCTTGGTTTCAGCGAGACAGTCTTCGGATTCGGGCTCGATGACTTGAGCTTGCAACGAGAGGACGAAGCGTTAGATCTTTCATCGGCGAGTGTTGAGAGCCTCGTTGACGACATTTTTCGGCTGGGAGATCTTGGCGGAGCTACGAACCTGACCGGTTCCTACTCGCTCGGCTTCAGCGACTCAGCCGATGTCACTGATCTGGCTGGAAATGTGTTGACACCCCTTGAAGAAACTCTCGAGTTATTGACGCCAGTTCGCAGCTATTCTCGTGGCGTTGGAGAGACGACGGTGATTCCGCATGATTCGTCGATGCAAATCGATCAGGGCGAGATTTCTTTCAAGTTCATCGCCAACGAGAATCGACGCGGGACACTTTTTTCGAAGGATCACCGAGGTTTCGGTGATGGTGGTCACCTGACGATCCGTTTGAGGCATGGGGCCGTGCAAGTTCGTCTGCAAAGCAAAGAGCAATCCTACTATGTACTTGGTGGCGAAGTGGCCAAAGGGGCGGAGACCTCGGTCCAGTTCAAGTTTGGTCCTGAGGGCATGCGTCTCATGATCGATGGTGTCGAGGTCGCAACGAACGAATACACCGGAGGAATTGTGCCCCTTTCGAGCGGTTCCGGCAACGCCGAAGATATCATGCTTGGCGGAAGCAAAGTCAAAAGTGATCCTGGACAGAACAATCGCATTGGCGATCGGTTCGATGGTCGCATTTCCGACTTCCAGATTCGGGCTGCTGACGGCGCGGTCGTCTTCAGTGAGGCCGTGACGCCTTACGATTTGAATCTGCTATCCAATCAATTCAATGGAAGTGATCAGTTTGTTGAGTATGAGCACGATACTTCTTTGGAACTTGAAACAGGTTCGATTGGCATCACCTTCAACACAGATGATGCTCTACAGACTCAGACAATTTTCTCGAAGGACAGCCGAGGATTTGATGAAGGCGGACATTTGACGGCGAGAATTGTTGGTGGTCGTTTGGAGATTCGTCTGCAGAGCGATTCTCGGTCATACTTGCTCAAGTCTGACCCCATTCAATCGGGTGTCGCCTACCGCATGCAAGTCTTCTTCGGTGAAGGTGGGTTCAGATTGTTGGTCAACGGAATCGAGGTGGATAGCGATTCATACGAAGGAGGCATCGAATCCAATAGCGAATCGCTAGTCATTGGTGCTAGCCAGCGTCGTGGAACGCCTTCGAGCGATCGCTTCGAAGAGTATTTCGTCGGCCAGCTTGGCGATTTGGTGATCCGTGACGCCGAGGACAATTTGGTCGTCCTTGGGATGTAAGGCCTCTGGTAGTGAGCCGTATGGAGTAGCGTCGCGATACCTCGGGCATCATTGATGGGACCCGAGGGGTCGTTTGCCTCCCCCTTCGGCTCATTGTTTGAGCGTC
>JBCCKZ010000823.1:0-2800 GCA_039027135.1 Planctomycetota bacterium | reverse complement strand
TGTGAGCCCACGGGAGCAGGCTGCTTGATTGATAGCGAGTTCATGGATGAATCGTTTGAGGCTGATCCGGCTACGGTTGTGCCCGAAGCTGAGGAGATCCCCTGGCCCAAGTTTCACCCTGTGCCAACACGCCCGATGTAGCGAGCTGGATGCCACTTGCCGCACACGGGTTTATGTTGTGAATGCTTGTCTGTTTTGAGCACGCGGGATGACGGTCGGTTAAGTAGCTGGGCCAAGGCTGTTAAACCTTGCGGGTGCCACTTTGGTAAACCTTGCGGGGCAAGGGTGTGGCGATCAAGCGAGTCAACTACCTGATCCGATGCTAGGAGTCGTTACGGATGTGTCGAACAAACCGATGCGTCCGGAATCTTGATTGGCTTACCTATCCAGCATCGCTTGAGGCGTCATCGTATGGTCCGACTTACGGTTCTGTGCGGCTCGTTACCGGTCCACTCTTTCGCCGTTGCATTCCTGATGCTTTGGATGGCGATGGTGAATCGTGTGGACGCGGATTCCCCCGTGTCGGGTCGTGTGGGAAACGTCGCGCCATCGCGTGAAACGCCGACCGTGCGAGCGGTCAAACGAGCTTCACCCGCGGTTGTGAACATCCACGGCCAAAAAACCGTGAGGACAACTGCCGCCGGCGTCATGGGCGGCAAGCCAGCCGACCAATTCCGACAGGTCAACGGAATGGGGACAGGCGTGATCATCGACCCACGTGGATACGTTATCACCAACTATCACGTGGTCGAAGATGTCCGGGATATTCGAGTGACGCTTGCCGATGGAGAAACGATTTCGGCCGATTTGGTTGCGTCGAAGATACGTAACGACTTGGCGGTCATTCGCCTCCGCGGTGATGGTGCCTTCCCAACGATCCCGAGGGGAACCAGCAGTGACTTGATGGTGGGCGAGTCGGTGATCGCGATCGGCAATGCCTATGGCTATTTGGATACGGTTACCAAGGGCATCATTAGCGCTCTCGGGCGGAATGTCCCAGTCAATGAAACCCAAGAGTATCGTGATCTTATCCAAACGAGTGCCGGTATCAATCCTGGTAATTCAGGAGGTCCGCTGCTCAATATCGATGGCGAGATCATCGGCATCAACGTGGCAGTCCGCGTGGGAGCTCAACAGATTGCCTTTGCCATTCCGATTGATCAGGTCATTGAAACGGTGACTTTAATGATCGAAGGGCACAATGAACAACGGCTCTCAACCGGTTTGCAAGCCGACGGCGGACCTCGCGACGGCGATGGAGTTCGGATCGCCCATGTCTCCGCTAGCAGTCCAGCCGCACGGGAGGGATTGAAGCCGGGTGACCGCGTGGTTCGCGTCGGCTCGCAAACGGTAAACGATCGGTTGGACTTCGCCTTGGCCATGATCGAGGTAGTTCCCGGGTATCCACTTCAGATGGGTGTGGTGCGAGATGGCCAGCAGATCGAGCTCGCGATGCGAACGTCAGTCATGGACAACAAACGCATCTCTCAACTCGCTTGGTCAAACCTTGGTCTTCAGGTGCGACCTGTTTCAAGTGCGGCTTTGCAGCGGATCAATAACCAGCCCAAGAACGAATACAACGGGGGATTGATCGTCACGGCGGTTCGGAAAGGATCGCCCGCGGAAGCTCAAGGGATCGCCGTCAGTGACGTTTTGGTCGGCTTGCACATGTTTGAAACGACATCGCTTGCGGACCTGGGGAGCATTCTGACTCACCCAGATCTGGTTGCTGGTGGTCGGAGTAAGTTCTTCGTCGTGCGGCGGGACCAGACATTCTTTGGTCACATGCGAGTTGCCAGCTCACCATCACGGCTCAGATAGACGGAAGCTTTCGCTCACAAACGCGTGTTGTCCCGGGGCAAGGGGTACGAATTCACCCGCGATGGATTCTCCCTTGTCGACCCAGCCGGGACACCCGCGTTTTTTCATCGGGAAGTATCGAGCGCTGACTGGCTAACGATCGCTGTGGCCCAGTGAGCGCTCAGGATCAATCTGGTCCCTGATTCTCTGCTTGAGCTCTTTGATGTCTGGAAACCTGCCCTCCGTGGCTCGGTCCCATACCACTTGGTCGTCGACGACGACCTTGAACATGCCTCCGCCTGATGGATGCAGGCTCACCGCCTCCAGATCGGCCTCGAATGTAACGAGCATTTCTTGCGCCATCCAGGCGGCTCGCAACATCCATCGACAACCCGTGCAGTAGTGGATCTTAACGAGTGTCTTTTGTGTCATGGTGTTTCATTCGTATCAAGCGGTAGAGCGGCATCACATCCTTCACCCGAGTGACTTAGCAAACTACTATTGTTCTGGAAGTACCCTACCGGATTCGGTCATCCTTCGGAGCACGCGTCGCGTTGAAACCGATACCCTGGGCTTTCATAGGCAAACACAAGGTGGATCGCGGCCAGGTCTCCGACGCTAAACATGGGTTGTTTGCCCTCTATCGGCCGTGTCCTTGATGAGTCAGCCACCGTCACCATGACAAAGCCAATTGAACGACGTTTCTTTTTAGGTGCCTCGACTAGCCTTGCGTTGTCCATTGGTGATGTCGTGAGGGGAGATCAGCCGGGTGGATCCAACGGGCTTTCGGACTCAGTCGCTGAGAGAATCCGAGGTCTACTGTACGGTGGTTTGATAGGTGACGCGTTAGGCGGGCCGGTTGAGTTTGGCAAACGCGAGGTCACTCGGTCAGTACTCCCCAATACACGTGACTGGCCGCGAGATCGCACAATCGAGGAGCGTGACTTGCAACGCTGGAGCGCGGGCTTGGAGATGTATTCATATGAATCGCTTCGCCCAC
>JBCCKZ010000822.1:0-2801 GCA_039027135.1 Planctomycetota bacterium | reverse complement strand
CTTCTTTTAGAAGTCTCCCTCCGGGGCCTGACGGCTTAATTGCGTCAGCCGAAATCTTGTATTCGGTTAGCATGACTTGAGCCGCAGGCATGATCCAACTCGCCGATTCTCCTGCCGCAGGAGGAGCGTCCGCAACCGCTGTGGCTTGATCGGAGCCACCGGCTTCGGCTGAGGCAACCGACTCTTGTGCCGAGCTTCCTTGCGGCGACGCGTTTTCGTCGATGACACAGAGCAGATCCCCGACCTGAGCAATTTCACCTTCAGCGACAGCGATTGAAGAAAGCATGCCGGAAACTGGAGCTGGAAGAGCCTGCGATGCTTTCTCCGACTCCAGTTCAACGATGTCTTCGTCGCGCTGGACCCATTCTCCGGGCTTTTTCAGCCATTGGAAAACCTGTACTTCCTGAATGGAATCGCCAAACTCGGGAACTTTGATTTCGGGCATTGGTCGTATCGCTTACGGATTGGTCTAGTTCGATGGGGCAACATCAAGTCGCACCGGCATGTTGAAACTGATCGGCGGCGAGCCGTTCAAAGTAAATAATTGCTTGGTGGGTTGAGTTGACCGGATTGGGTAGTGTTTGATGTGTCAATGCGTTACGTGAGTCTTTGCGTCGCCCATTGCATCGTTGAACAAATCCTGTTGTTCAATTTTGTGGGCCTTTTTTGAACCCGTCGAGGGGCTTGCCGATTCAGGGCGGCATACGACTTTCAGGTCCCATTGGTCGCTTAGGCCCAGTTCTTCCCACTTAACGCGGACAAAATACCAAGGCCCCATGTTACGAGGTTCCTCTTGAACCCAATAGATTGGAGTGGATGAGTCAAACGAAGCCAAGATACCCCGGATTTCATTTGCCGGAAACGGATACAGCTGCTCGATCCGAACAACCGCGAAATCCCGCCGCTCCCGAGCGTTTCGCTCTTTGATTAAATCGACGCCGACTTTCCCAGCCGCAAGGATGATTCGCGATGGCTGGTCGCCCGGACCTACTTCGGGATCGGGAAGGACTCGCTGGAATTTGCCGGTTGTAAATTGATCAAGTTCAGACATGACAAGCGGTTCGCGGAGAAGCGCTTTGGGGGTGAAAACGATCAAAGGCTTGCGCCATTTCCGGTGGACCTGTCGCCTCAACAGATGAAAATGCTGGGCAGCGGATGTTGGATAGGCAATTTGCACATTGTGTTCCGCAGCTCCGGTGAGGAATCGTTCAATTCTTGCGCTGCAATGTTCGGGGCCGGCACCCTCGAAGCCGTGCGGCAGCAGCATAACCAAGCCACTAAGCCGATTCCATTTGTCTTCTGCGCTAAAAATAAACTGATCAATGATAACTTGAGCAGCGTTCACGAAATCGCCGAACTGAGCTTCCCAGCAGATCAGTCCGTCTGGGGAGTCGAGGCTGTATCCATAGTCAAACCCAAGGACACCCGCTTCGCTTAGCGGGCTGTTGATAATATCCACATTGGCTTGGCCATCATCAATGTGTCGCAAGATATCGTGGCGTCGCCCATTTTCGGAATCGTAAATCACGGCATGGCGCTGACTAAACGTACCACGTCCGACATCTTGGCCCGTCAGCCGGACTGGATGGCCTTCGAGTGCAAGTGATCCGAATGCCGCAAGTTCAGCAGTGGCCCAATCAATAGGGCGGTTTCCTGCTGCCGATTCCCCGCGAACCTTGAGTACCTTGGCGAGTGTGCGATGAGGCGTGAAACCTTCGGGGTACGACGTAATTTGCTTTAACACATAAGTCAGTTTGCCGGCTGGCACGCCAGTATCGACATCGTCTTCAATTTTCTCACGGCCGCCAAAGTAGGGGCTCCAAAGTCCATCACCACTCTGCGTGTCGGGAGTAAAATTATCTGTGTTTCGAGCTGCTTCGAATTCTCGATCGAGCTTGTCACGGCGGGCTTCCGCGATTGCATCAGCCTCTGCGGCCGTTACTTCGTGCATCTTGAGCAGCCGATCGAGGTAGGCATCTCGAACCGTTTTGCGTTTGTCGATGTTTTTGTACATCATTGGCTGCGTGAATCTTGGCTCGTCGCTCTCGTTGTGGCCATGCCGACGGTAGCAATACATGTCGATGACGACATCACGATGGAAAGTGCGACGAAACTCCATTGCGAGATTGACGACTTGGGCAACAGCCTCTGGATCTTCCCCGTTTACATGAAAAATGGGAATTTGCAGCATTTTGGCGACGTCACTGGCGTACGTCGTACTTCTTCCTGCCGCTGGATCGGTCGTGAAGCCAACTTGGTTATTTAGGATCACGTGAAGCGTCCCGCCGACCTTATAGCCTAGAAGTTGACTCAAGTTCAGTGATTCTTGCACCACGCCTTCGCCAGCGAAAGCTGCATCACCATGAATCAGCACGCACATCGTTTTTGCCTGCCAGTTGTCGCCGGCACGATCCTGTTTGCTTCGGCAACGGCCCATCGCAACAGGATTCACGAACTCAAGGTGGCTCGGATTGAAGCAAAGAGAGAGGTGAACTCTCTTGCCTGAACTGGTCGTCCAATCGTTACTGTGTCCCAAATGGTAGAGGACATCTCCCCCGCCGCGGTTCGCATTTGGGTCGGGATCATCGAACCCCCAAAAGATGTTTTCTGAGCGTTTACCCATGATGTTGGCAAGCACATTGAGACGTCCTCGATGAGCCATGCCGATTACGACTTCCCCAACATCGTGTTCGCCGGCTTTTTCAAGGGCTAAGTCCAAAAGTGGAATCAGTGTTTCGGCGCCTTCGAGTGAGAAGGTCTTGGCGCCGATGTATTTTCTACGAACGAACTCCTCAAAGATG
>JBCCKZ010000821.1:0-2810 GCA_039027135.1 Planctomycetota bacterium | reverse complement strand
ATCGCCGAGGTGAGCATTCAGCTGGGCGACTTTCTTCGTCGAGGAGATCTTGTCGCGCGTCTCGATGATGAGGTGCTTCGGGACTCACTGCTGATTGCGACAGCCGCGAAAGACAGTGTCGCTAATCGACAGATTGCTGAGATCGAGTTGCAAATGCGAGAGAAACAACTGCAGTCATATAAGAAGCTACTTGAGGCAGGTGATCTGACGGCAAGGGAGTTTCAAAATCACCAGGAGCAGGCGGATCAGTCGCGAGCCAGGTTAGCGGCAAGGCTCGAAGAGATGAATCTGAGAAGGCTCGAGCATCAACGAGTTGAAACACAGCTTCGCAAACGGCGAATTTTCTCTCCGATTAGCGGTTTCGTTGTTGACGTTTCAAAACAGGAAGGTGAGTTCGTTTCACCGACTGATCCCGTCGTCGTGCGAATCGTGGACGTGAGCAAGTTGCGTGTTGTTTTTTCCATTCCTTGGAAAATGGCCGATCGAATCAGAGTGGGCGAGAAGGTGGCCATTGCCGTCGGTCAGGAAGAGGTCAGAAAAACCGGACGGGTGGATTCGATCATTCCCCTTGTCGAACCCGGCAGCGGCTCAAAACAAATCGTCGTGATTGTTGAGAATTCTTTCAATGATCTTTGCAGTGGGCTGCCCTGTCGTTGGCTTGGAGATCAAACGGAGCCGGAAGAGGTCGAAGCACGCATGACCGAACAAAGTCGTCCCAAAAGTAACGCTTCGAAAAGGTGATATGAATGTCAGACGCGACTGCGTCTCTTTCGAGTATTGCCACAGACTCGTGGATGCCTGGGCCGACGCCCGGCCATCTTGGAGAGACGGATCTAAACGCCCGAGTCGACCAACTCGAAGCAGAAAATGTGTCATTGTCAAAGACACTCGAACTCCTTTGCACGCTTGATCAAACGAGTCGGCTAAGTGTAGCGGGATCATTGCTGCTTGACGAGATTCTGAATGATGTAGGTGGCACTGGCGGATGGCTTATTTGGCGTGGCGAATCAGGAAGGTACAGGGTCGCCAGCTCCCGTGGCGAGACGAGCACTTCCAAGGTTGATTTGCCGATTCTGTTGGCTGCCGCTGCGGAGGTTGCAATAGGAGGTGCGTCGATTGTGCTTTCGCGGGAGGACGGTTCTTCACCACCGGCAAGTCGATGTTGCCAACGAATGCATGGACGGCTGGATACAACGAATTTCGTTGGTATTCCGATATCGACGCCGCAAGATGGGAATTCGCCCTCAGTCGCCGTGCTCATACTTACCGATGTCAAAGCCTATGGCATTGTGAAGTTCTGTGAGGCGGCGGGACCCCTTATCGCTCAGAAACTTTCGCTGATTGTTGAACGTGAAAGATCCAGTGGGTTAGTGCTAAAGAATAAGCTTGGTGTGTTGTGGCGTTCGGGTGGTTTCAGGTTGCTTGCCTTGATTTTCATGCTGTTAGGTATGTTGATGTGCGTCCCGATACCTCATCGAATACATGCCAAGTGCGTTTTACAACCCATTGAGCGGAGGTTTGTAGCGGCTCCCACGGACGCGCCACTCGAGTGGGTATCGGTCCGCCCCGGAGATACCGTTGAAGCTGGTGAGAAAATAGCACGCGTGGATGGTCAGCGATTGCAGTTTGAATTAGCCTCGGCGAAGACTGAACTGCAGCATGCTGAAGAGAACTTTCGGAACGCATTGATCGAAAGAGATCAGTTTGCAAAACGTTTAGCGGGTCTTGAAGTCAAAAGGCTCGAGTCGCGTGTGGATCTATTGCAGTACGTCTCGAGCCAGTTGACCCTCCGTAGCCCGATATCCGGTGTTGTGATTGCTGGCGATTGGAAATCATCTGAGAGCGTACCGCTTTCAAAAGGAGAAACCCTCTTCGAGATTGCACCATTGGAGCGAATGCTCGTTGAGATACAGGTCGCCGAGGATGATTTGATTTTCGTAAGCGGAAAATTGCCGGTCGAGATTCGACTCGATGCGAAACGTGGAGAACGGCTTGTCTCTTCAGTCGGCCTGATTCACCCGCGAGCGGAGATGGTCGATAGGCAAAACATCTTTATTGCCGAAGCTGACCTCGATAATGTTTCAGAAGAATTGAGGCCTGGCATGACGGGATGGGCAGTCATCGAAGGCGGGAAACATCCGATCGCCTGGGTCTGGTTTCATAAGCCATACACAAAATTGATGTCTTGGTTGGACCTGTAAACCATGAACGGTCATATGTCAGCCATCCGAGACTGGTCAAGCGTCAAATTGCATGTGCGTGATGATGTTCAGTTCTGGCCCGCGCATGACAATGGCGAGCCAGTTTTTCGAGTGGAATGTTCCGCCACGGGAAAGTTCTTTTCGATTGGATACCAGGAGTATCTGCTTCTTTCGCTGCTGGATGGCACGAACACGGTGGTTGAAGCGTGTGGTCAAGCGGCGCGAGCTAGCTTTCGTTCTGTGGGCAACGATTCGCTGGATCGACAACTGAGTCGCGGTGAATCGCTGGACATGTATCAATCGGTTGAGGTCGCGATCTGGGCATTTGAAAGCGGGATCCTGGAGGTTAGCGGGACAAAGCGTGATCGCGTGACTGAGTCGTCACCAGCACTCAACCCTCTATTCGTAAGGCTTCCTGTTCCTGGTCTTGCTCGCCTGATCAATTGTGTTGCATTGCCAGTATCGAAACTCTGTCACCCCGCGGTGGTCTGGGGTTTCATCATATTCATAGCGGTGTCGACAATTGCCCTTGGGGTTGAGTTCGTTGCTTTTAAGGATGGGGCAAATCCAATCTTTGATCGCAACAACTGGGTGTGGTATTTGGGCACT
>JBCCKZ010000820.1:0-2812 GCA_039027135.1 Planctomycetota bacterium | reverse complement strand
GGCGATACAACTCCGGACAACACAAGTAACGTTCGTATGGTCTATCGAACCGCGGCTAACGTTGAATAAAGGCAATCATCTGTTTGACGTTCTTCACGACTGGCAAAGACCGCTATGCGAGAGAGCAGATTCCATCTAAAGGTGTTGATGAATTTTGCTACAAGTTCCTCGGCGACTGTTCGCACGTTGCATCTCGCTTGCACGTGAGACGCATTAGTGAACATGGCGGGGTAACCACAATGTGTCGGAGTCAGACTCAGGGCCGGAATGCGTCGTCCAGTTTTCATGTTTGCTAGAAACGAAAATTCCTCGTACAGCAACATAAGGGGCGCGTAAGCCATACCCCGCCATTAGCCTCAGCCGATTAATTGCGATTGCCAGATTGAACTAGATCGCCGCGGTAAGCAAGCGTGCGGTCCTCTGGCCGACAACGCTTACTTCGGTTTTGAATTCTCATGCCATTTCACGGCGTTCTCGTTGGCTGCCTTGATGGCGGGAAGAACCTCCATGTTTGGTTCGCCAAACGGATCGAAGAACCCACACTGTTGTCCCAATCGCGTTCCCGCTGGCGCCCACTGCTCCATGTAGCCGCAGTACCACCAACCCAGCATGAAGGGATGGTCTTCCATCGTCCGTTGCATGTAGTTCGCGTACTCCTCTCCAACGGCGTCGTGGCTATGCACTTCGAGGCCCTTGAGCTTGGTGTGCTTGTCGGTCTGGTGCGAGAACGCGTGATCGCCATTGATGATGGGTAATCCCGTCTTTCGGTGCAGTTCACGAAGCGTCGAATTATGCAGATCGTTGTAGAAGGAGTAGTACTGGATCATAAACACGTCGCAGTACTTTCCGATGGGTTCGAGGACACCATCGGGGATCTGATGGACGGTCTTATTGAATCCTACTTCGTGCTTATCGCCGATGATCAGGTGGTTCGGATCGTACTTGTGGATCATCTCTCGATGGAGGCCATACCAGCGGTCGGCGAGGGCGGCAAGCATATCGTCGGCGTCTTTGACGACCTTCGCTTCGTTGCTCGGCTTCGGGGGCCAGTCGGTCACTTGGGCGAGTTGGTCCCAACTGGACACGCCGTCGATGCCATACACCTCTGCGGCCGTTGCCGCTGAACCATGATTCTCTTGGAGAATCCGGATCCAGGCCTTCTTCCCTTCGGCAGACGCTGGCAGATTCCGCATGTCCTGGACCCAGGGATACACGAGGCCCCCATCAGGGAACTGGCGGGCGTGCCACTGCCCGGGTGCCTTTAGGTCCGGCAGGTCAAAAAATGTGTAACCAAGCAGATACTTCGCATCCCGGAGCGGTGAACACACCTTCTTTGTGAGTGCGTCCAACTTCTGTTCGAACTCGGAAGAGAACACATCGGGAAACCTCGCGCCTTGGGCGCGATTCATGTGGCGCATCGAGATGCTCTCCACCTTGATCTTCGCGATGTAGTAGATTTCGCGTTCTTCATAAAGCGAAAGGGGGACGGTGTACGCATGGAACGGGATGGTGTTGAAGCCGTAGCTCTTGAAGTCATTGACGACCTTGTCGGCGAACGCAGCGATCCCGCTCGCTCGAGCGTTTAAACCTCCCCATGACCCCAAAATGTCTTCACCAAATTCACCGGTCATCCAGCCTTGGTTGACTTCATTGAAAAGGATGCCGCGCTCGTCGATGTGATTCATCCCGGTCGTGATGAATCGCTCTCCTTGGTGATTGACAAACCACCAAATCCCGTCTTCTTCCTGAAGATGAACGAAGTCAGTGCTGCCTACGGTTCTGGCCTGGACCGATAAGCCAAGGCCGAACAGTAGAACGAAGAGTACGAGTGTTTTGAGCGGTTGCATTTAAGACTGTCCTTTCCGGATCGGTGTGAGCGTTCGATGGGTGATTTGCAATCAAGTCAAAGCTATCTGCCGTTTGATCTCAGCGAGCGTCCCGAAGGCTGTGGGAAGGAACCACGATTTGGGCGTCAGTTTCGTGGACGAATACGTACTGGGCTGCTGCGGGCCCGGCCCCGATTGTGATCAAGTACGTGCCTTTAAAACTGCGAATCTGCGCAATGCCATGAGCATCCGTTTCGACGGTCTTGTCGGTCTTGAAGTCGACTTCCATCATTTTGATCCATTGCTCGAACTCGGCGGTAGGCTCGCCTTCCCAGGAAATAAGCGGAGCTCTTAGCTCTGCCCTTGCATTCACTTCCATAGAAGGGTTGCGCTCGTTGTACGCCCAGTGCCAGAACCCTTCGGCCAGCGGATGGCTAAAGAAGATCGTCATCATCTCAGCGGTCATCCGCTTGCGCTCAAGATCGGTCCATGGGTAGGGCTGTCTAGCCGCCTCGACCAGTTCGAACTCTGTGGCTTGATATGGCAATCCGTAGTCGGCGAAATCGGCCATGCGTTCCCAGACCACCTCGGGCAAGGCCGGCTCTTTGAATCGATATTGAAACCCGATACCGTCGATCGCGACGCCGGCCTCAATGAGGTCATTGATGCGTTCGCGATACACATCGCGGTGACTTTCGTAAGAGCCCCACCTGGACCAGGACAAAACTTGATTCTCGTTGTAGTACAGCGCGACGTCAGCCCGGCCGTGCGCCCGTCGTGCTTCGTCTGCTTCTTGAAAGGCCTCGACCATCGTGTCGCGTTCAGGCAGCATCTCGTCAACCAAGTGGTTGGCTCGGGGTTCGTTGACGACATCCCAGGCCTGCACGTCCCACTTCTCAACCGCGTGACGGATGCGCTGGTTCATTCGGTCCGCAATTTCGGCTCCCTTCTCATGATCGGACAGGTTTGGATCGGCCACGATTCGC
>JBCCKZ010000819.1:0-2819 GCA_039027135.1 Planctomycetota bacterium | reverse complement strand
TGCGGGGAGCAATATAGTACTGGGTCTCATAAATATCGCGCGCCAAATCGACGTTGAGATTTTGAACCTTTTCCCGCGTCACCGGCTTACCGAGATAGCGCGAAGGCGGGTTTGTTGATCATCCTCATGATCGCGGGGGACCTACAAATTTCGGGATCACCCAGGCCACTTTGTCGGGCTATCTTGGTAAGCCGGTGACGCGGGAAAAGGTTCAAAATCTCAACGTCGATTTGGCGCGCGATATTTATGAGACCCAGTACTATATTGCTCCCCGCATCAACAACTTGCCGGAGCCGATCCAGCCCTTCGTTTTTGATTGTTCGATCAATCATGGTCCGCGGCGTGCCATTCGCTTCGTTCAAAAGGTTTGCAATGATGCTGGGTTTGGCCCGTTGATCATTGATGGTGTTGTTGGTCCTGCAACCCGCTTGGCGGCCGATACCGCCCTCGAGAGAATGGGCGACTGGTTTCTTGCAGCGCTCGTGGAGGAGCGGCGCAATTTTTACAAAGCGATTGTGCGCAATGATTCCTCCCAAGACGTGTTCATGAAGGGCTGGATGCGGCGCGCTGACGAGTTTGATCCGCCCAACATTCGGCAAGAACTGGGAGAAATCACCTAAATGGTCGGTATCGGGAGCATTCTAGGACAAGCCGGAGGTCTTTGGGGCACGGTCTTCGGGGATAAGGGCAAGCGAGAGGAACAGCGCCATCAACAGGTGATTGAGGGCTTGGGTCTTGATCAAGCGACGCTTGCTCAGTTCGCTGCAGAGTTTACACCCCAATCCAACCGCACATGGTGGGACAGCCTGGTTGATGGGCTCAATCGTTTGCCTCGTCCGATCATGGCCTTAGGCGTCTTGAGCATGTTCGTTCTGGCGCCGATCGACCCCGTTCGGTTCACAACGATTGCTGAGGCCTATTCGGTCATCCCACCGGGTTTTTGGGCGCTTCTTTCGATCATCATTGGATTTTATTTTGGCGGCCGCATGCAATTGAAGTCGCAAGACTTTCAAGTCAAAGGCCAGCAAGCGTCGGCCGCGGCTTTGTTCGCAAAATCGCAAAGACAGCTCGCAGAAGCCGTTGGCCGATCAAAAGAGCCGTTGACAGAGCGGGCCTACCAAGCGGCACTGGCGAACAATGAAGAGCCATTATCAAACCGCGTGATCATGGAGTGGAATCGACGTCATCAGCAGGATGATTGATGGCGCGTGATCGAATAGGCTTCGCCGGTGCTGATCGCCACCTCCGTTACGTTCGTGATGCGCGAGCTTGCCGCTCGCCGTGTTGATCTCGTGGATGCCGACACTCTAACGTCGAGGCGAACAACGAGTTTGGGGCACGGCATGCGCGATCGGTTCAAAACGGTGATCGTCACCACCGCCGTTATCGGCTTGATGGCCTGCGGTGTTGACCAGGATCAACCGCCTCGTGTCGCCGACAGGGTTTTCCTCAATGGTGTTGTGTACATCGCGGATGAGGCTCAATCGATGGCGGAAGCGGTTGCCGTTCTTGATGACCAGATCATCTTTGTGGGGACCAATGCAAATGCAGCTGATTTGATCGGTGAGAAGACCGAGACTCATGATCTCAAGGGTCGCTTCGTGTTACCAGGCCTCCATGACACCCATATGCATCCTGTTATGGCCATCACAGTTGAAGAGTGTGACCTCGCGGGGGAGGCGAAATCACTCGAAGGGCTTCATCAATTTGTGAGCGATTGCCTGCTCCGTTATCCAGTCAGTTCGAATGGTTGGTTTGCGGTGCAATTATGGAATTTCGCCGAAGCCAACCAGCCGAGTGAGCGCTTTCAGAACATTCGGCAAGCGCTGGATGCCGTTTCGTTAGAGGTACCCATTCTTCTCATCGGAAATGACGGTCATCACTTTGCTGTTAACAGCGCCGCGTTGGCAAAGGCATCGAATGCTGAAGGCCTCGAGGTCGGATTATCAGCTGAGACAATGACCACGGACTTTCCCCATTTATCCGTTTACGTTGGGGTTGACGCGCAGGGTGAGCCGAATGGACGGGTGGCGGAGGTCTATGCGTTGGAGGCTATGGGCATCAACAACATCTTCGCTTTTGGTCTCGATCTTAAAATGGCGGACCCTGCGAAGTTTTACGAAGTCACCCTGCAACACGGCATCACGACGGCGCTTGACGCCGCCGTCGACTTGGACACGCTGGAGTTCTATCGCACTCTTGCGGCGGATGAAGTGAAAACCCGGATCACGCTCGCGACGTTTCTTGAGCCTGGCCACTATCTCGACGCCGCTGGGGACGTTGATTATGCCTCGATGCTCCGTGTTGCTCAAGAGGTTCAAGCGTCCTTCGAAGAGACGCCGAACGTGAAGGCCGATTTCTTGAAACTCTTTGTCGATGGTGTGCTGGAGGGCGATCCCTTGGCCAATCCGCCGAGCCTTCCCAACGCGGCCATGTCCCGTGATTATTTGCAGCCTATTTTTTCGTTCGATGAGGAAAGCCTTGATATCGCTGTCTCGGGTTATGTCGATGTCGACGGTGCTGTCTGTCGAGAACAGTCCGGTGGCACATCCGTTGACCCGGACGTGTTTCAATCGGCCCACGGATTTCACCCTCGGCAATGCGAAACCAATGCGGGAACCTTGCAGTATGATCGAGATGTGATTATCGGTTTCGTTCGCGCTGGCGATGCCGCTGGCTTCACGGTTATGATGCACGCCATCGGTGATAAAGCCGTCTCAACAGCGCTTGATGCTATTGAGGGAACAACGGGTGATCGCAATCATATCGTCACCCATATTCAGGTGGTGAAGCCGGCGGACCAAGGGCGGTTCGCGACG
>JBCCKZ010000818.1:0-2820 GCA_039027135.1 Planctomycetota bacterium | reverse complement strand
GGCGGCGTCGGTAAAACGGGAGACATGACAATGGCGGACAGAAAAATGTGGGCTCTGGATTTTCCTGTCCCCCATCTTTCTGTCATTAGCACCTCGGTGTGAGCGGCTTTTCGGTCGTCGCTTTCGTACCCCGTTCGGCATAGGAGAGACTTGTCCATTTTCAGTCGATCGGTGGACTAAAATCTTGGATTCAATTTGCTCTAAAAGATTTGAATTCATGATCTGCATCCGCCTCAAGCGATTTTGTCTTTTTGCGCTCGCCGCCATTTGCATGCTGGAACGAGGTGCTTTTGCCGCCGAAGTTTCCGGCACTCTCCAGGCCTTCCATACGGTGACAATCACCGTAGATGGCCCTTTAGCTGAGGAGAGCGGTGACACGAATCCATTTACCGCGTACGAACTGACTGCCCAGATCACACAGCCCGATGGGACGGAGGTTCGTGTTCCTGGTTTCTTTGCGGCCGACGGAGACGCGGCAAACTCCGGTGCGTCTTCCGGTTCGAAGTGGCGGGTTCGGTTTAGTCCTCCAACGTCCGGTGAGTTTCAATATGAGCTGAAAATGAAAACGGTGGCTGACGGAGAATCGATCGACCTTCAATACCCGGCTGGTGAGTTCTCGATCACGCCCTCAACGGCGGCGCGAGGTGACTTTCGCAGCAGGGGAAGATTGCAATACGTTGGTGAGCGTTATCTTCGTTGGTCGCATTCAGGCAAACCTTATATAAAGATCGGTGCTGATAGCCCGGAGACACTGCTTGGATACTCGGACTTCGATGGCACCTGGCATGACAAAGAAGATCGACCAGGAGTAACACCCGGCAAACCGATTCAGATTCCCTCACTCAAAGATGGGCTTCACCGATATCCTGATCATGTGGCCGATTGGCGTGAAGGTGATCCCACCTGGCGTGACGGTTTGGGCAAAGGACTGATTGGAGGGATGAACTACTTGGCCGATCAGGGCGTCAACACAATGTACTTTGTTGTGATGAATGTGGGTGGCGATGGAAGGAATGTCTGGCCGTGGACCGAGCCAACCGCGTTCGATCGATTTGATTGCAGCAAGCTCGATCAGTGGGAAATCGTTTTTGAGCACATGCAGAGTCGTGGCATTCAAATGCACGTCGTTCTCCAAGAGATGGAAAACGACTACCTGCTAGATGATGGCGATCTGGGGCCTAATCGAAAACTCTATCTAAGAGAACTTATCGCAAGATTTGCCCACCATCCTGCCATCGCCTGGAATCTCGGCGAAGAAAACTTGCAAACTCGGGCCCAGCAGCAAGCTATGGCTGAATTCATTCGTGAAATGGATATCTACGATCATCCGATCGCTATTCACAACGATCATTGGTCGCCCGACAACCTGCGTTCGACTTTCGATGAGCTGCTCGATGAAGATCTCATCGACATCACTTCGATCCAGGACTTTCACTATGCCGATGTTCATTCGAACGTGCGGCACTATGTTCGGTCGGGGATCGATCGCCCGAAGCCTTGGGTTGTGTGCACCGATGAATTGGGGGGCGCAGCGTTCGGAACGCTCAGTGACGACGACGATCCCGAGCACTTCCTTCCTCGCAGCAAAGCACTGTGGGGGAACCTGATGGCTGGCGGTGCGGGACTTGAGTGGTACTTCGGATGGAAGAACAACGGACCCGATAGTGATTTGTCGACGGAGTCGTGGCGCAATCGCGAGAATATTTGGCGACAGTCCAAGATCGCTCGCTCGTTCTTCGAAGAGTATCTGCCCTTTGATCAGATGATTCCGGCGGATGAGGTGACGCTCGCTCACGATGACTACTGCTTCGCCAAGCCGGGTGAAGTCTATTGCGTCTATCAGCCCATGGGTGGCAACTCACGTATGGACCTTCGTGATGTCGAGGGAACCTTTCAAATTGATTGGTTTGATCCTCGCAATGGTGGCTCGCTTCAGTCGGGATCGATTCGCAATATTCGTGGGCGACAGTACGTCGAGCTTGGAGAGCCGCCGGCACTCATGTCGGAGCTTGGCAAAGATTGGGTGGCTCTGGTGCGTCACATCGAACCGGTTCATCAGCTCGTTGGTGGGCGCTTGGTCGTCGAAGCAGAGCACTTTAGATCACAGACTTCCGATGACGTCAGAAGCTGGTACTCAATCTCCAAGACTCAGCCGCTTCCCGATTTGAAAGGTGCCGGCAATCCAAAGAAGCTGTCGTTCAGCATTTTCTCGGCGGCCGCTGGAGCTGGTGGGCGAACCTTCTTGCGTTGTCTTCCCGATACACGGCGAACGCACGGTGACAAGTTGATTCGGGGCACCAACTTCTCTCCTGAGCCTGGCAAGATGGCCATCTTGGAATATCCGATCCACGTGGATGAGCCGGGGCGCTATTACGTTTGGGTGCGAGCCTTCTCGACAGGGTCGGAAGACAACGGCATTCATGTTGGTTTAGATGGTCAGTGGCCTGCCTCGGGTCAGCGAATGCAGTGGTGTGCTGGCAAGCACGAATGGACTTGGAATTGTGCTCAGCGGACCGAGGCGAAGCACTGTGGCGAAGCGATGAAGATTTTCCTCGACATCGAAACACCGGGCCGTCACACGATTTCATTCTCCATGCGGGAGGATGGCTTCACGTTTGATCAGTTTGCCCTGTCAAACGATATCGCGTGGCGTCCTGGCAAGGTGGAAGAGCCGAGTCCCATCATTGATGCGGTTGATTTACCAACCGATTTCCCTGAGAAAGACTTCTCATCGTCGACGCCGTCTGCAGAGGGATTTAATGACGCGAAGTTTGATGCGGCGATGGAATACTTGCTCTCACATTGCAACGAAGATGGCCT
>JBCCKZ010000817.1:0-2828 GCA_039027135.1 Planctomycetota bacterium | reverse complement strand
CGGCCACGTATTGACGATCGTGCCTGTTTCGAGGGAATTCTCTGGGTGCTACGAACCGGCGCGAGATAGAAGGACTTGCCCGATTCGTTTCCGCCGCCGAGTACGTGTTGGCGGCGGCTGGTGCAATGGCAAGACGCCGGTGTGTTTGTCGAAATGTTGCACGCATTCATCGAAGAATTGAAGGGTGTTGGCCGCATGGATTGGGACGAACTTTTCATCGACGGGAGCTTTGCTTCCGCAAAAAAAGGGGCGCCGATGTTGGAAAGACCAAGCGTGGAAAGGGTACGAAGTGGATCTCGGTGGAAGATGGCCAGGGCAAGACTTGGGCATGTTCCATCCACCCGGCATCGCCCTCCGAGATGAAGTTGGCTCCAGAGACTCTTAAGCAGACCGTGCGTCCGGAGGGTCAAACCTTTCCGCTAATCGCTGACAAAGGCTACGACAGCGATCCACTTCGCGACCAACTTGCCATGCAAGGCATCGATCTCATCTGCCCTCACCGAGCAAACCGCAAGAAGAGGCCGCGTCAAGACAAACCCAAGTTGCGACATTGCAAGAGAAGATGGATCATCGAGCGAACCATTTCGTGATTGGTACAGTTCCGGCGAATGGTTGTCAGGTACGAATATCACAGTTGCATCTACCTAGCCTTTATCCATCTCGCATGTGCGATACTATGTCTCAAGAGGTTTTGAGACAGCCTCTAGTCAATTTTGTGGACTTTTCTTAGCAGGGACGTTGGTGAGAAAGCTCGCTCGATGCTGTGACTGTTTTCGATTATTGAGCCAACCGATTGAGATAGAGGCCAATCAGGGCCACGAATCAATCGTTAGCCCATCAAAACAATGGACACGCTTCGCACGTGCGAAAAAAGAGACCTGACCCCTTTTGTTGTCGCACCGTCTTGGAGTTGGAAATCAGTGAGTGAGAGAACAAACAATCGGGCCCGACAACTCTTCGCGGAAGCGCGGGAGCGTCCTGAGCAAGAACGCGAAGCGTGGTTGACCGAGCAATGCGGTGAGGATCCCGCACTACGACAGCAAGTCGATTGGCTCTTACGACATAACGATCCGACGGTGGGGACATACAATCCGGGACACAAGGCATTGAATCCTGAAGCGACGGCTACGGCAGTCGGTTGCGATACGAACCCACAAAGGGATTTTGAGGCGACAAACGCTGGCGATCCCCCCGTTGTTGACGGTGCCCAGTTCATCTCAAAGCTGACGGAATTAGGTGTGTTGTCTGATCAGGAATTGTGGGCATTGAGGCAATCCGCTACTTCGTCGAACGAATCCAGTGATCCTCGTCGCGTCGCCTCGAAACTGGTATCTGACGGCAAGCTCACGCGATATCAGGCATCGGCACTTCTGAAAGGTCAACCTGAGCTGCTAGTCGACAAGTATTTGATCCTCAGCCTGCTGGACTCGGGCGGCATGGGAATGGTGTTTCAGGCCGTTCACAGGCCGATGAATCGAGTGGTCGCGATTAAGATGATTTCCAAACATTTGCTCGCCTCCGAGGAGCAGGTCAAACGATTTCAGCGTGAAGTTCGCGTTGCTGCCACACTCGAACATCCCAATGTGGTGCGGGCCTACGATGCAGATCAATCCAAGGGCGTCAATTTCCTGGTGATGGAATATGTCCGGGGCGAGAATCTAACGAATGCCGTCAAGAGGATCGGTCCATTCGCGGTTGCCGACGGCGTCGATTGCATTCGTCAGGCGGCTCACGGATTGCATTACGCGCATCATCGCGGCATCGTGCACCGTGACATCAAGCCGGGAAACCTAATGCTTACTGATGACGGAATAGTGAAAGTGTTGGATCTGGGGCTGGCCAACGTGGATAAATCCTTGCGAGTCGCGCAATCGAGTACCGTCGTCGCCCAAGACGAGGGTTTCATACTTGAACCATCGAATTCAGATTTAACACAGGTTGGTGATTTACTCGGCACGGTATCCTTTATGGCACCTGAGCAGGCGATCGATGTCAGCCACGCCGATAGACGTTCGGACATCTACAGTCTGGGCTGTACACTCTACTATCTACTGATGGGTGAAGCACCCTATTCCGGTGGCAGCACGCTCGACGTGCTTCTAAAGCACCGCGAGGGAGAGATTCCAACTATCCGAACCGTCAGACCGGATGTGCCCGAGTCGGTTGATTCAGTCTTCCGGAGAATGGTTGCGAAAGATCTCGCGGAACGTTATCAGTCGATGGCAGAACTGTTGGCGGATCTTGAGAAGTGCGGTGTCCCGCCTGTTGAACCTCATGCGACTAGTACGAACAAATCAGCAAACGCCCAAGCTCAAACAAGCTCCAGAGACGAGTCCAACGATGAATCGACTATGGCCTCAGCTTCCAACAGAGTGTCCACGTGGTCACTCATCAGCATCGCCGGATTGGTCGTAATCGCTTTATTTGGAACCGAATACTACAAATCGCGTTGGTCAAATTCCACTCGCACTGACAAGAAGGATATTGCAACCAACACCTCGCTTAGCCGAGACGCATTCGCTCTCGAATTCGATGGCAGACAATCACACGTGCTGCTTCCCTTCAGCCACGAAGCTCAGGACCCGATTACAATCGAGGTCGTCGTCGATATCCAAAAGCATCATCATAACTCGACTGAGGCCCAAGCGATCGTTGCTAGCCAGGAGCGAAGTGGACTAAAACTTGAAATTCAGGATGGTCGCTTCAACTTTTCACTGGGAACGCGAAGTGGCGAAGATGAATACACTCGCGTCAGCTCAAACGGTCTTCCGCCAGCCGGAACCAAAGCCACCGTCGCTGCTGTCTATGGCGGTCAGAAGATGCGGATG
>JBCCKZ010000816.1:0-2838 GCA_039027135.1 Planctomycetota bacterium | reverse complement strand
CGCCGATCAAACCTAGAACGGTTACCACAACGGTTTCACCACCGGTGATTCAGCAGGCTGAGGTGAAGTTCCAAGGTGGTGGCTCGACGGGGCTTCGACTTGAACTGACTGGGAAAGACTTCACGCTCGACAACCCATTCGTCGATGGTGGTTTGCTAGGCAGCCGGGTGGTCGATCTATTCGTCACGATTGAAGTTGGTGGGCGTGACTTCTTTGATACCGATGGTGATTTAGAAATACTCGGCGGCAAAGACATCATCATCGAGGGTGATCAATTGAGCTTGTTTGAAGGCAAGCTCACGGTGCCGATTCCGAGCGGTGCGATGATTGGTGGGACGACGATCACGGTCAATCGGCCCATGAACTTGCCCACTGATGGCACGTTCCAACGCCAGATAATCTCGAGTAACCCAATCATCCCAAGCGGTGATGGACGCTATGGTTTCTCGGTCTCGGCGCGTGATGATGTCGTGACGGTGTTGAATTTGAATGGAAGCGTCACATCGGTAAACACGGGCGGTCCTCAGCGACGACCACAAGTGGTGGCCCATATTCCGCTGGGAGTTGGTACGCCGGGAAGGGAGGATGCTTCGGAAGCCCCAAGGAAGAGTATTCCTTCGGCCGATGGATCCTTACTCTACGTTACGCTTGAAAAAGCTGGTGCGATCGCGGTTGTTGATGCAGTGGGACTGCAAGAAGTCGACACTGTTCCTTTGGATCCTCTCAATCCGGTGGAATCTGTCGGCATACAGCCCATCAAGCTTCTTGATTCGGCCACGCCGTTTGATCTGACAACGGATCCAAATGGCGACTATCTATTCATTAGCGATCGTGTTCAGTCCACGATCTACGTCGTTGATATTGATCGTTTCTCGCCAACCTTCCATCAACTCCTCGGCTCGGTGAACTTGGGCGCGGCTCGGGGCGGTGGTGTGACCTATGGCTTGCTGGGCTTGCGAGGCATTGCGGTTTCCAGTGACGGCAAGAACCTTTTTGTAGCGGCGCCGGCACAAGACGTTCATCAATCCGCAGTTGGACAGCAGGGCGCTGTGCTTAGACTTTCCCTTGAGGGTTTGCAGGAACGTTCGCGACTGGGGGCCGGTCGAGATGATTCAAACGAAGTCCTTCCATTGAGCTTCAATCCTGAGGAGTTGGGAAGCGTTATTCCAGTTGGTCCAGCTCCGTTCGAGATTACAGCAACGGAAGACGCGGATGTAGTTCTGGTGACTGATCGGGTCAATGATCGACGCGCACTGGGCGTTATCCGGGCATCCGAAACGGTTGACGGAATCGTTGAGTACAACGTCGATGACATCTCCGTGGTCAACTTCGGACGCATTCCTCGACTGGTGGAGGGCCGAGACACGCACGCCTTTGCGGTTAGCAATGTAAGCGGCGTTACCTACGTGCCCGAGAACGCTTTCCAGGACTTGCTTGCCGACAATGAGTCCGACGGATCACACCCGGCTTATGCTCTAGTCACGGGTTACAACGCGTTGCAACTTGGCGATCCGAAGAAGGATCCCGGAATTGCTCCCTTCCAGGCCTACAACGTGTTCTTTGATCCCGAACGCGACAACTCGTTTGACACGGTTACCGTCCCCGTCGGTGCTGGCGGAACGATTGGAATCATCCGGAATCCGCTCGGCGATTTCGACGACACGTCTGGAATTGACGTACCGCGAATCGTCGCCGCAACTCGTCCGATCCAAGCCGGCTTCCCGGACGATATCGCCGCATCGCTGCAGACAGGAACGGTGATCGCACCCTTCCAGGCGATCGACTCAGTTTTCGCTTATGACCTTGTGGGCATCATCAACCAGATTGAGTCCACGATCGATACTGGGGTACTTCCGGTTTGGAGTCAGTTCCCCGAAGATCAACCGGCGGCGGACCCCGCCGCTGCATCGGACGAGCTAAGTCGTCTGCTACGTGGACCTTTGTCGACCGTCCCGATCGATGCGCTCAATCCGAATCTCGCGATCGCTGCTGACTATCGATACTTTGGCGATGTTGAAGTTGGATATGGCTTTCCACCTGTGGACCCATTCGGAGGAGAGCCCAACAACTATCTACCGGTCGATGTCAATTTCAACCCGTTGACAAACGCCATTCCGCGTGGTGTTTCGGTTCAACCGGAATTGACTGCCGAGTTGGTTCAATTGGCGTCCACTCCCTTTGGTCAACAAGTTGGATTGCAGGCGTTCCCGACGGAAGCGGCGTCAGTGGAGGCGGGACGCTTTGCTAGGGCAGAGGTTCATACGGGAGCGTTGTCAGACGTTCATGAGCTGGTCACGTATACCTCCCAAAACACCGAGCGTTCTCTGACGCTGCAATATGATTCGTTGCGAGCGGAACCGCGAACGCTGCAATACTTCCAAGTAGCTAACTTGGCGGCTTTGGATTTGGGTGCCGATGATTTTCTGAGTGTTGGTTTCACAGCGATCAACGGAGATCTGCGTTTCCGTCCCAATGGCGTTGATGCTGACGATCCCAATTTTGCTTCATCAGGACTTGTGGGCGGAGAAGCACTGTTCAAGCAGGGTGAGCTCGAAGAGACCAGTGGCTATGGCGCCGGTGTGCCCATTGATTTTCGCGAAGCACCAACGGGCTTGTACAATCTTCGCATCGAGGCGGGGGTCCTGAAGAACACCGGCAGCGGGTATCGCCTCGGATCGGACATCGATCAGTTTGAACCGCTTGCCGTGGTCAATGGAACACAGGACATCTTCGGTGCCGGTTGGGGGCTTGCCGGACTGTTAAGGCTCTACGCGGGACCAGACGGAGCACTATTGGTCGATGGGACCGGAACGGAGTCAATCTTCCTCAGTCCTCAGG
>JBCCKZ010000815.1:0-2841 GCA_039027135.1 Planctomycetota bacterium | reverse complement strand
CTGGGATGAAATATTTATTGGTGGTGGTCGAGAATCCCTCACATCCGAGGGAACTTCAGTTTCGCGCCATTGAGCATTCAGACTCTACTCTACTTTGCATCCAAAAGAGTCGGCCTCTGAGTTTTAGATGACTGGGGCCGCAGCGGGCAAACGGATTTGAAGGGGTGATGTTTGAAGGTTTCATGCATCTGGATTTCACTATTCACACTTTCTCTTTCATAACTCCAAGGCTCTCACCGGCCGTTGAAACGTCTGCCCCTTCCGAAGGGAAGGTGATTTGCATCCATCGTGGTAAACGCATTAAAAACAACGCGAACTCCGTTATCTTGAACTGTAACAGCGACGTTTGGTGAAAACCAATTCTCAGGCTGAGAGTGATTGCCGGGCGATAAGTTGTTCGCCTCTCCGGGGCTCTATGAACCAAGATGCTCTAGAACCAACTGGCTCCATGTTTCTAGTCGATCGAACTGCGCTCTCAATTCATCGATTGACAAGAATTCACCTTCGGCCAGATCCGCTTCGTTGCTGCAAACCTCGGGTGCGTTAAGGTGGAACAAGTGAACGACACCCAAGTGCACCTGGCCGACTTCGGTTGAGGGATCGTAGATCAATCCGATCTTCGATTCCGTGTAGGAGGCGTTGATCGTTACTTCCTCATTAAGCTCTCGCTGCATTCCGACGAGATAGGTATTGCCCGGGCTATCCTCATCTTCTTGGCTAATGTGACCACCGATTCCAACGCTTCGCTTGGCATGCAGCCGAGCTTCACCGCCACCACCTCCACGAGTGTAGGTGAAGACCTTCATGAGACCGTTGGGGTCGCGTGACGTCATCACGCAGTACGGGATCAGCTGCTTGTAGCTGGGGTCAACTTCCATTGGGCCGCGAGGCTGGAAGGAAAGCTGATCGCTGTTGAGGATCGGGCTGAGGAAACGGTCAACATCAGGTTCAAAGCCGTCAATCTTTCCGATCGCGTCGATGAAGCTGGCGGGAATCACAAGGATATGTTCTTCGGTGCTCATGCATTTAACCTATTCGCTAGGCCTTTCGATGCCCACCACTCGATATTTGAGTGCTCCGCCATCAACCGGCCCCCAGTCGCGGCTGTCGACCGACACGGGAGCATTGTCTCCAACGAGAAAGAACTGATGGTCCATCAGTTTTAAGGGGTACCCATCACGTCGATGAATTTGATTCAAGCGATGGATGATTGGGCGATAGACCTTGAGGCCCAGTAGCTGCTCCCGCGGGAGATCTTCCAAGATCGTTAATCGACGATCGAATTGCCATCTCAAGGGTTTATCGAACTCGATTTTGACTTGGTCGATGGAGTTTAGTCGGCGCGAGACCCCAACGTTGTAGGGTGTGTCGTCTAACCAAGACTCTCGTCGGGAATCCCGATAGGCATTCGGGGGAAGTAGGAACCAGCCTTTTTCTCGTCTCTGGAGCCGTTCCAAGGTTCTTGGGGTCAGTTCGAAAAGTGTGATGGATCGATCGTGAGCTCCGCCATCAATGGCTGGTGTAGCGATGGATTCTCCATTGACTTGCAACACATCCAAGTCCAGTGAGACGCGGTCACCGGGGATTGCAGCAACTCTCTTGACCTGAAATTTGCCCTCTCGGGTGACAACAACAACTTGTCCTCTTTGAACGGTTGTTTGGTCATTGATGGGAACGATCCTGACGACATCTGGGTTGACCGGCGGATATTGGCTCTCATCGACACGATGCCGAGATCCGCAATTGAAGCACACTATCGCCCTGCCCTGCTCCGCTAGCTCCCGTATTTGGAGCTGGCTCGTTAGGGTGCTGACATCACATTTGTCGCAGCTCCAACGCAGTGATGCGCCTCGTAAAGTGGGTGCCATCGAGTCACCCTCGACCACCATTCTGTCAATGCTGTTTGATGAACTTAATGGCTGCTTGCCACAGCCCGAAATACTGAGAAGCAGGAGCTGTCCGAGACCAGTTAGGACTGCCGATCGCCTTCCGTTGTTCGTATACTGGGTTGGTTCTACAAGACTTGATTTTGAGGGCTGGCCTTGAACGCAGCGACGACGACGAACACACCCGCTCATGCCTCCGGTACCGATGCCCGGCCGATTTCGACGAGAGGTCGCATGGGTAGCATCGCCAATGTCCGGATTGCGGGAACGGGGTCGTACGTGCCGCCGAAGCATGTGACCAACGAGGATTTGGCGAAGTTGGGCTGCGACAGTGACTGGATTGTGCGTCGAACGGGCATTCATTCACGGTATCATGCCTTGGCGAGTCAGGCGACTAGCGATCTTTGTTACGAGGCTTCGGTCATCGCCATGAAACGCGCGGGCGTGACGGCTGACCAGATCGATATGGTCCTCGTTGCCACGATCACCCCAGATAACAAAACGCCGTCGACAGCGTGCCATCTTCAAAGGCGTCTTGGTATCACGGCCCCGGCGATGGATATTAGCGCAGCATGTGCGGGCTACATGTACGGGCTGGTGACCGCCGGTCAGTTCATTTCGGCGGGCAATAACCGTTGCATTTTAGTGGTGGGGGCCGACCTGATGAGCCGCACGGTTGACCCAGAAGACAAGAAGACCTATCCGCTGTTTGGTGATGGTGCTGGTGCGACGATCGTCACAGACGATCCCGAAGGCAAAGGCGAAATTTTGTCTTACCAGCTTGGTAGCGAGGGATGCGGCGGAGAGATGCTTTGCATTCCCGCAGGTGGCACGCGTATGGAAACCACCCCCGAGACTTATCGAGAGGGGCACCAGTACCTCAAGATGGATGGCCGCAACGTTTTCAAATGGGCGGTTCGGCTATTTGATGAATCCGCCAAGGATGTGCTACAGG
>JBCCKZ010000814.1:0-2847 GCA_039027135.1 Planctomycetota bacterium | reverse complement strand
GCGATTGCCACGAATAGACGACGTTCAGCCGAAACGGAATCTCCAGCTTGTCACTCACTACCGAGTATTGATCTGATCAGGAAAATGGCTTTGGCCAACACCAGTAGTCAGCTCACGGTCGACATCTTATCTTCCCGGAAGCAAATCGCCTATTTCCCGATTCCGCAGCCGGCTTGAGGTAACAAGAGCTACAGGGACTCACTGTTTCGTCCTAGATTTGTGTTTCCGTTGAAAGCCGTGTCAGTGGGTGCAAGATGCGTGACGGAGTGACCATCCATGAGCGAATATCAATACATCTATTTTGAGGCGGTCGATAAGCCGCTCAACGATAAACAACTTGACTATATGCATCGCCAGTCCACGCGGGCTGAGATCACCGAGTGGCAATTTCAAAACGAGTATCACTTCGGTGACTTCCGAGGCAACTCGAGTGAGATGATGCGTCGCGGCTACGACGTTCATTTGCACTACGCAAACTTTGGAGTGCGCAAAATCCAGTTGAGTTTGCCTTCTGGGATACCCATCAGCACGAAACTGCTCAAAACTTATTCGATGGATGAAAGTGTTGAATGGACAAAAGACAAGAACGGTAAGGGAGGCGTTCTGTCGATTGATCCAGACTGCGATGCGGGCTCTTATTACGAAGGTTACTACGAGATTGATCAACTCACTTCGAGCATTTCAAAGATTCGCGACGGCTTGATTGCCGGAGACACGCGATTGTTCTACCTAACATGGTTGGCGTTCAGCTGGGATGAAGATGCACTTGAGCCACAAGTCCCTGCAGGTTTAAGCAAGCTTCCGCCCGAGCTTATTGAGCTAGCAAACTTCTATGAGCTTGATTGCGATGTTATTACTGCCGCCAGCGATCAATCACCATCGCTGCCTGAACGAGCTGGCGGTAAAATCAGCCTCGATACCTGGCTAGAAAGCCAATCACCAGAGAATCTGCGATCGCTCTTGCGTCGTGTTCTCGCGGGTGACGCGGCTGCCGTGCGTGCCGAATCCCTTGTCGCCGTCCGTGACCAGTCCGAAACGGCCATGTGGCCAACCAACGAGGGCTCTCGAACGCTCGGAGAACTCAGACAGCAAGCCACCTCAAAGGCTGAACAGAGGCGCAAGCGTGAGCAAGCTAGTGAGAAGCGTAAACGTGACAGACATCTTGCCAAGATACGGAAGGACCCATCGGCAGCGATCTCGGATGCCGAAAAGCTAATCCAAACGCGTTCAACAGTGAATTACTCCGAAGCCGCAAGTTTGCTCGCCGATCTTCGCGATGCGATCGGCGGTGAAGAAGGAGCTCGCATGGCTGAACAGGCGGCAAACATACTTGTCAAGCAGTACCCAACACGCCATCACCTCAAGCGAACATTCAAAGTTAAAGGTTTGAACTACCGATGAATCGCCGCGCAGCGCCAACCAAGAAAGTCCACAAAGTCGAGCCGTCGCCCAGCGTACTGATTCAATCGTTGCTCAACAAATGTAAAAAAGCAGAGCTAGTTGACCTCCTGATGGATTTCTCGAAACAACATCTCGACGTCCGTCGTGAGCTGGAAGCACGCCTGAACGTCGAAAAACCCGTCTCACTGTGGTCAAAGATATCGAGATAGCGATCGGCTTGGCAACTGATTTCGACGAACGAAGAATGAACTACAACTTCGATTACGACCACGAGTCCTACGAAGCGGTCGAAAAGGGGCTTAAGAAGCTGATCGAGCACGGAGAGCTAGAAGAAGCCAAGCGGCTTTCACTCGAATTGATGAAACGAGGCAGCTATCAGGTCGCCTGTAGCGACGAGGGTTTGATGAGCTACGAGATTGAAGACTGCCTAAAACCAGTCATCAAAGCTGTCAAACGCACCGGCGGTGAACAAGCAAAGCAGTGGGCTGCTGAAATGATCAGGGCCGACGAAGGAGGCTTCATCTGCGATTCCGAATTAGGCAACTTAGCGGGGCCGAAATCGTGAAGACTGTTTATCCAACTTGGCTGTCCAAGTGTGACCCAGCTGAAATCGAAGACGCCTACGAGGAGGCGACCGTTGACTGTTACGGAGACGAACTGGCCTCGGGCTTGATCGACATGGCCATTCAAGAACTTGTTTTCCCTTTTGACGCCGTCGTTCTGGGTCAACGAGTCGAAGTTGTTGGCGCTGCTCCCGCCAGGAACGCCGCTTGGGGCGTCGATCTGATTGTGAAATCCGATAAGAAGCAGTTTCCAATCTCTGCGTCATCAATTGAATTCTGTGAACCCTTTCCCGAAGGGCATCTCTATCTCGCTGCGTTGCTAGTATGGCACTCCAAGATGTGACATGCGTCGTAAACAAACTTGAAGCGACTCTGGGGCTCAATAGTCGCTGACAGGTTTTCCGTGCTCGTAGATACTTACCAAACGATAAGGCGATTCCAAGTCGCTGTTATCGTAAACCAAGACATGTGGCAAGCGTGCGATAGCTCGCCCGAGGTTTGCTTTCGTTCGCTCGAATCGCGATTTGAGCTTCTCATCGGGAACGTCGTGGCCGCCCTGGCTCGCACGCATCGCGACGCGTCGGATCGATTCACCGACATCACGCACCTGGATAAAGATCAACACCACGGTGTAACCCGCTTCCGAATATTTGGCGAGTGTGTCCACTTTGTCGCCGATTGGATCGGAGAGTACCGTTTCAAAGATAAAACTCTCACGCTGACTTACGAGCGAGGTTCGGATCGACGCTGCCAGTTCAGCCGCCTCGTACGGGCTGATCTCCAGACCTTCAGCGATGACATCCGCATTGATGAAACGAAGGCCACAGTCGGAAAGGAAAGTTTCAAAGAAAGTTGATTTGCCCGCACCATTCGAGCCAGCGAT
>JBCCKZ010000813.1:0-2856 GCA_039027135.1 Planctomycetota bacterium | reverse complement strand
ATCAATCAAGCCACAATCGACTGGGCATCCCACCTCGACCATCAACGTCCATGGATCTTGGACTTGACGCGGTCTCGGCTGGGCGACCTCCACGAGGCCGAAGATGTCACTCAAGAGATTTGCCTTTCGATTCTCCGTAGCGATCCCAGCATCGATGACCCTACCAAGATCCGTAGCTGGCTCTATCGAATCATTGTCCGTCGAGTGGCCGATCATTTGCGTCGCAAGTACCGAAAAGAGCAGTTCGAAGAATCCTACGGAAACGACTACCAAACTCGACTGGAAACACACTCCGAAGGTTGGGATTGGTTACTCGCTTCCGAACAACGATCGTCGCTCCAGCAAGCCATTTCGGAACTGGAACCCATGCAAAAACAGCTGATAGTTTTGCGATTCGTACACGACCAAAGCTACGAAGCTTTGGCAGAGCGTTTTGACGTGACGACGCGGTCCATTGAATACCAACTCGTTCAAGCGAAGCACAAGCTTCGCACCATCATGCAACGATACCCAGGTGACAGCCATGAATGATCACTCCGAAGATCAAATGGACTTGAATGAGCTTCAACGCCTTATCGATGGAACAATGACGGCTGAACAGCGGCAGTTTTTCCTCCAGCTGGCGGATGAGAATCCGGAGCACTGGCGAACCATAGCGTTGGCTTTTGTTGAAGAACAGACGCTGCGCCACGAGCTGACTTCTTTGTCCAATGGCTTAGGTTTGGACTTGCCAGCGGCAAGTCCAAACTTGCATGCCTCGCGGCCATCGGATCGAAACCGTTCGAGGTGGCTTTGGCTCCTGAGCCAAGCAGCTTTGTTGCTATTGATGTTGGGACTAGGTGCCTATGTGGGTCGACAAGCACCTCCAAATGGAAAAAACAACGGTGGCGATTACCTTGTCGTTTTGGAGCCGAGCATCGAAACGGCCGACCCGCCTACCGGTCAGGCAACCGATCGCCCCACCAACGAAAGTGATTCGGTGCCGGAAAACTATGCCGTTAATTGGCCACCAAACGGCCGCGACGATAAGTGGCGTCGTTCTCTGGAACTCGCTTCTCGTCCAGTTTTCGACGAAGACTCTCGTCGCTTCATGCAAGGTCAGGGATACAACGTTTTCGAAGAACCGGTGATTTACCTCGTCGAAGACACTGACGGAACCCATTACGCGTTACCACACCGTAGGGCATCCCTTCAGCTGAACTCTCAATAGCTTCTTTAGATCCCATCCAAATACCTAGCAGCCGACTGGGCGCAAGCTCGCGGTTCCCGCTGAAACTGCACGCTAGCGAGTTTTGGATGAGGTTCTCAACCAATCAAACACACCTTTTTTCTATTCAGGAGAGACCTTATGAAACGATTCTTTGCACCCTTACTTTGCTGTGTGCTGCTTGGCGGCCTTATCGCCTCCCGTTCTTATGCGGATGATGAGGTTGAGACGAAAGAAGAACCGAAGTCAGAAGAACAGGTTGAAAAATCAAAGTCCTCGGTATCGGCTCGAATCGTGATCGTGGGTCCTGATGGCAAACGCGACGAGATCAAGTTTTCCGGAGATGACTTTAACAAGGACGACATGCTGAAAGGCCTGCCTGAGGAAACACGAAAGCGTGTCGAAAAGATCCTCAAAAACAAGACGGGCGAAATGCCCTTCAACTTCGATCTAGACATTGATGCCGATTTGCAGGTCGCTGATTCACTGGAGGATCTTCCCGATCGAATTCGTGAGATGGTCGAGCAATCCATCAAGGACAGCATGAAGTTCAATCCAATCATCGCACGCGGTTTTTCGATCGGTGCGGATGGCGACTGGGACGAATTTGAGTTCAACGGCGATGGCAGCCAAGACTTCATGAAAGGCATGCCCGAGAATGTCCGAAAACAAATTCGAAAAGCGATGGAACAAAACCTGAGGGCAATGGAGCAGAGCAAAGAAGCAATGGACCTGAGGAAAAAAGCGATGGAGCAAAGCCTAAAGGCAATGGAGCAGAGCAAAGAAGCAATGAACCAGAGTAAAGCCCGGTTTCTGTTCAGACGCCGCCAGATAAAAGATGCGATGGACACCGACGTAGACGTTCGTGAGGGCGACGCTGGCGTCGACGTACGAGACTCAGGAGAAGCTGTTAAAGACAGCAATCAATCAAAGCATGCCAGTAGCCTAGAGAAAAAGCTGGACTTGATCCTTTCTCGACTTGAAAGTCTTGAAAGTGACGTTGCCGAGCTGAAGGCAAAGTAAGATCGTCCAATGGGCGTTGATGCTTTCGATTAGAATCTCAAATCGTATGTTGAAGTCTAATCCGCTCACCAAGAAACACTCCATGCGTTTCGCATCCTGGCCCTGCCCATTGGCTCTACTCACCGCTGGCATTGCGGTGTTCGCAAGCTCAAGTGGAATCGCTTCCCAGCCCAACGTCGTTGTCATCATGGCGGACGACATCGGCTGGGAGTGTTTGAGTTGCTACGGTTCAGAGCAATATGAGACCCCCAACATCGATCGTCTGGCGGCCTCAGGACTGCGATTCGAAAATGCTCACAGCAATCCGATCTGCACGCCATCGCGCGTGCAATTGATGACGGGAATCTACAACAACCGCAACTACATCCGGTTTGGACTACTCGATCCCGAAGCTATCACCTTTGGAAACGTAATGCGTGGTGCCGGCTACGAAACCTGCATCGGCGGTAAGTGGCAACTCGAAGGCGGGTTCGATGCACCAAACCGATTTGGTTTTGATCACTATTGTCTTTGGCAATTGACCCGCCGACCCAGCCGATACCCAAATCCCGGGCTGGAAATCGATGGAGTCGAAAGAGATTTCAAAGACGGCGCATTCGGCCCGGACGTCGTCAGCGACTATTTAT
>JBCCKZ010000812.1:0-2864 GCA_039027135.1 Planctomycetota bacterium | reverse complement strand
TCATGATGTTGAAGCCGAGCCATATACTCCGCGCAATGAGCCGAACGAGTCTGCTCAATCAGCCGAAATGGGGAGCCTCAAGCGACCCATCGAGTGCAACGTTGCAAGCCACCCGAGGCGTCGTACGCCTCCCCCTGCGGCTCATGATGTTGAAGCCGAGCCATACAACATATAACTCGGCTCAACGAGCCGAACGATTCTGCTCAACGAGCCGAATTGGGGAACCTCAAGCGACCCATCGGGTCCATCCTTGCAAACCACCCACGGCTTTGCGAAGCCTACCCCCAACCGTTCAATCCAATCTTGATAGTGGCTTTTTCGCCGGATTGGTCGATGAGGAGCTAAAATGTGATCAAAGCATTCACTCATCCGAGAATTTGGAAATTGATCATGCCGTACCTTCGAAAGATGGGATTCGTCCTATTGGCCCTCTTCGCCATGCCATCAGCGGCCCCTGCTCAAATTCGCGTCGGCCCCTTCGGAGGTGTCGGCGTCAACCTACCGAGGGTCTCGGTCAACGTGCTTCCCTTCGGTGGCGGAACTCGAGTGGTGACGCCACTGGGCAGCGTCAACACGGGAATCTATGGAATCGGTGGTGGCTTTTATGGAGGTGTCGGCGCAAATTTTTATCGCTATGAGTCCTACTCAAGTTTCGGTAGTACTGGATTCCTTCCCTATGGCGGATATAGCGAATATCGATCCTATCGATACGATGCGGCCCCGGGATACAGTTACGGCTATGAGAGTTACGCCGAGCCAATCATTCCCCCGGCACTCTACGATGCTCCGGTGCAATCGGCTGACCCTATTTACGGGATGAATCGTGGCGTGGTTCCGGACGGTCGATTGGACCTCAACCCCTTGCCACCGAGTGTTTCGAGTGGCCTCTCCAATACTCCATCGTCGATTCCGTCAGAACAGCGTTTGCTGGATTCAGCGATAACACTTCAACGGTCGATCCAAAGGCGACGAGATGATGCTGATGTTTGGATGCAATATCTCGCACCGGATCGCATCATTTCCACGCTTCGCAATGGCGGTGACATAGGAGCTTTGGCACAGTTATTACCCAACTACGATGGGCTCGCCGCCAACTCAGACTTGGCTTGGATTTGGAGCATGCCCGGCTTTCGCCGAACGCATAACGAGCTCAGGGCATTTGTGGCTTCGAGAGCGGCGACTGACATACCTCGGGACACGAACACGCCACAAGCCGCTCCGCCTCAGCAAGAACCACGATCGGTCGCAGCTCCTAACGCACCTGTGTTCGATGCTCCGACTGACGAAGAACCCATGCCTGAACCGGCAACGAATGAAGGCACAGAATCAACTAAGCCCAGCGTTAAAGGCGATGAAGTGCCCGAGATCGAAGAATTGCCTCCCGCCCGCCGACGAACGGACGTGTGAGCCGGACATTGGGATTCGATGTCAGCAGCGCAATCGCGGATAAACATCGAAACGCCCCGAATGGCTGGTAATCATTTAGCCTCGAGTGAAACAACGGAGTCTCCTGCGATGACCGTCATACGCCAGAGCTAATCCAGTGCTGCCCTTTAGGGATTTCGCTGGATGTAATCCTGAAGCCGCGCAATGTACTTGCCGGTTCGGCTTCCTTTCTTCTGAGAAGATTTAAGTTCCTTTGAAGACTTCGCCAGAGTATCGAACAGCTCTTTGTCACGATCAGCCACGTTGAGGGCGTCAACGACAACGAGATCATGAAATGAACCAGATTGAATGATCTCCAAAATCCGCGTTGCTGCAGCGTCACGTTGAGCCTTGTCCCCATGCCGACGCAGCCCCTCGGAAGCGGCCACCGCGACTGTTGGATTCTTGTCACCGATCACCTTCTCGAGTGTGGCGATGTCTCCCGAAAGCGACGCACCGCGTGCGGCGTAGTACCTGGCTAGCGCTTGGCCGCTCTCGGCGAGTCGCTGAATTCGCTCTGGATTGAGCCCAGGTTTGGTTGTCGTCGTCCCCGTCATCGTGAAGGCAATATCAACGAGACGTTTGAAACTGGTACCTTTTTCTCGAACGACGTCGTACGGTGCCTCGTCACCGCATAGGTCAAGCATCATTGGTTCGGGATAGATACCGACGTCCTTGATGGCCTCCAGACGACTCATCAATGCACCACGCAATTCTTCAACCTTGTCGGCATACTTCTCCTGCGTCGCTAAGTTAATCGTTTCATCTGGATCAGCCTGTAAGTCAAAGAGCTCTTCATGAGGCTTGTTTTGCCAGAACTTGGCCTGGGCATCGGTCAGTTCGCCGGCGTCAAACTTTGATTTCCAAACTGCCGTCGTGGGTGTTTGGAACATGTATTCGACATGCTTGAGATAGGGACGATCGGGGTAGAAGTGCTTCATGTAGACATACCTCCCGTCGGTAATCGAACGCACATTATCGACCCGTTCGTCCATTCGCCCGCGAAAGCCAACTAGATAGTCTTTGGCGGGGCCCGATCGCTTACCTAAAAAGGCAACCCCTTGCATCGATTCGCCCGCAGGTCGATCAGCGATCGAAAGCAAGGTTGGTGCGAAGTCAACGAACGAAACCAAACGCTCACTCTCGCCTCCCGCTTGATAGTCTTCGGGAGCCAGCGATTGATACGCCTTGGGAACGTGCACGATCAGCGGTACATGCAGACCCGAGTTGAATGGCCAACGCTTGCTACGCGGCATCCCCGATCCATGATCCCCGTAGTAGAAGATGATGGTTGAATCGGCGAGACCATCCTCTTCAAGCCCGCGAAGAATCTTGCCGACTTCCTTATCCATCTGACTGAGCTTGTCGTAGTACTGCGCCCAATCACGTCGCACTTCGGGCAAGTCCGGATGATAGGACGGCAACGGTGCCTTTGATGG
>JBCCKZ010000811.1:0-2866 GCA_039027135.1 Planctomycetota bacterium | reverse complement strand
ATGCTCTGTATCAAAAGGCTTCGTATCGACGGGCTTTGGGTCGATAGATAGCGAATCAGTGCCCCGGGAAGTCTTCGGCGGAGTCCATGGAAATGATTCAGGGGCGGCGTCGGAAGACATGACCCAATGCTGGCTTGAGAAAGGAGCGTATTAATGGCGGCTCCCCGCAATGCCCTTTGGATGCACACGCTTGAAGCTGACGGCTATCCTCGGCAGCCGGCAATTCGGGGCGCGCAAATGCCTTCTGCTGCTGGGCTTAGGTTCCGTGCTCGTTGTCTGGGCAGCTGCTTTTTGGCCAGGTAAAGAATGGTTGCCTGGATGCTGGGCAGGGTCTTTTTGCTAGCGAGGCAGGTGTCTCTCGGGGAATGCAAGCATTTTGTTCCCGTTTATTTCCTTTGAGCGAGTGCTTTGTCCCCGGATAGTCTCGTCCGTAGTAAGCCTCATCCCGAGTGAATCTCTCGAGGAGAGGTAGCGACGTTCGTCAAGTTGATTCATTGGCTGGTTGGCATTGAAATGCCAACGCTCGAAGTCGGCGACATTGCCGACCGGACCTCCGGAACGGTGCGTGTTTGCTGGCGTATCAACTGGCATCTGACGCCCGTTTAGGGCAAGCCATCGCGAATCTTGGCTACCCAAATCGAATGGCTTTGGTCTAGCTATTCAGCTCTGATGCCAGGATCGCTTCGGCGAGCACCAGGTCGCCCGGGTGGGTGATTTTCAGGTTGGTGGGCTGGCCGACGACTGTCGCCACCTGCTTTCCTAATCGCTGAACCAACTCGCCGTCGTCGGTAGCGAGTCGCCCGCGATGATTCAGGTAGGCCTCATGCAAAAGAGCGGTCGAGAATACTTGGGGTGTCGCCGCACTAAAGAGCTCTCTGCGATCCACTAAAGTCGAACCTTGCGATGTTCTTCGGCGAACGGTTCCCGTAATGGGAACTGAAAGGATGGCAGCATCCGCTACCCGGGCCTCGTCGATGGTCGCTTCAATTTCCTCCACGGTGACCAGTGGTCTGGCAGCGTCGTGAACGGCCACAAACTCAGCTCGGCGATTGATGGCCCAATCGAGTCCCGACTGGACGCTTTGCCAACGTTCGGCGCCGCCGTTTACTAGGTGAACGTCCAGTTCTGACAGCTGCTGGGTGAACCCGGAAAAATAGCTTTGGTCGCTCTGCGCCACGGGCATCACGATTGAGCTCATGCTCGGGGCCTCGCGAAGCCTCCGAATAGTTCGGAGCCAAATCGGGGCCCCGGCGAGGTCGGCAAAGAGCTTGTTGCCGGCACTGCCAAATCGCTGTCCGCTGCCAGCCGCAGGGACGATCGCAACGACACTCCGATGCTCGTGTTCGCTCAAGGGGTTTCCTCGAGTGGTGTTTCGCTTCTGGAGCCTGTTGTTTCGTGGCTGCTACCCCTCGGGCTTCCTGCCTTTCCGTCCGGGCCCTCGTCCCCACGAGTGCGTTTCTCGAAGAAAAGTCGAATGGGGATCTCGCCAAATGGAAGGTGGTCGCGCATAACGCCGGTGAGGTACCTCCGGTAGTCCTTTCCAAAGGCTTTAGGGTCGTTGCAGACGAGCACGAGTGTTGGCGGTGCCGTGGCCACCTGGGTCGTGTAGTAGATTTTCGGGCGGCGATTCTGATACATCGGTGGCGGGTGAGCCGCAATGGCGGCCTCGATGACTCGATTGAGCTTTCCCGTGCCGATGCGAGAGCTGGCCTGTTTAAATAGCATTGTTGAGTGGTTGAGCAGTGTCTTGACGTTCTTGCCGGTCTGTCCCGTGATGAACGCAATCGGTGCAAACGCAAGCGTCGGGAATTGCCCTCGCAGGTACCTGACCCAGCGATCCGTGGGGACGACATCTTTGAGTTGGTCCCACTTGTTGATCACGAAAATGATCGGCTTGTGGTTATCGATCACGTAGCCAACCAATTGCTTATCCACTTTTGAAACCGTTTCGGTGGCATCGAAGAACATCAGTGTGACATCACCACGTCGGATGCTTCGTTGGGCTCGGTGCGTTCCGTAGAACTCGAGGTCGGTGCGTTGGCTCTTTCGTTTTCGCAAGCCCGGCGTGTCAATGGCAATGAAGGTCTGCCCGTCCATTTCAAAGTGGACGTCGACGCTATCCCGCGTCGTGCCCGCCACTTCGCTGACGATCATGCGTTCGGCCTTGGCAAGCGTGTTGACGAAGGTGCTCTTGCCAACATTACGTCTTCCAACGATGGCCACCTTCATCTTGGTCTCGGCAGGCTCATCGGTCTCGGACGCTTGGGACGGGAGCCGTTCGATGATGAGATCGAGTAGAGGTTCGCGATTTCGATTTTGCGTGGTACTGACTTTGACCAAGTGCCCGCGTCCGAGTCGATGGAATTCTTCGGCCGCCGCATCCATGTGAGGTTGGTCAGTTTTATTGACGACCAAGATCACCGGCCTTTCGACACCGCGAAGTCGATCCACCACTGATTGATCGAGGGGCATCAGGCCCGTTTGAACATCGACAACCAGCAAAATCACATCGGCCGAATCGATGGCTAGCTCGATCTGGCGAACCACGTCCGCCGTGAGGTCGTCTTCATCAACGATGCCCATGCCGCCGGTGTCGACGATTTCAAAATAACGCTCATCGTGGTTGATCACCGTCGTCATGCGGTCGCGGGTCACGCCAGCGTAATCGTCAACAATGGCTAGCCGACGTTTAGCGAGCCAATTGAATAGGCTGCTTTTACCCACATTGGGACGGCCAACGATGGCAACTTGAGGAATGGACATGGCGGGGTGGCTCGTCAACAACAACAATCAGCTGAGAGACTTTTCGAAAAGGCTTCTAGCCGATTTTCAAACGGGTCTCCTAAAATCTTCAGGCGATCATTAT
>JBCCKZ010000810.1:0-2870 GCA_039027135.1 Planctomycetota bacterium | reverse complement strand
GAGAGCACTGAGTTATCAATCACCAGTACTTGAGTCTCATTCAGTACAGGCGAGAGAACACCCGCCTGATCTGTCACCAAGTCCGTGAAGACCTGGAATGCACCGATCCTAACGACATTGCCTAGCGAATTCTGACGCAAATCGTTATAGCTCACCTCAAGATGGAAAACCTCGTTTACGCCAATCTGGGAAATTGTTGACGTACCATCGGTTGGATCGCTCAAAGCACGAAGCTGAAGTTCAACGAGCTCGCCCGTCTCTTCGCCGCGCGATACGGCGTTGATAACGGTCAATGCGTCCAGTGCGGTCACGGCAAAGTCAGCATTGACATCGGGAAACATTTGATCACTCGAGTCAGAATCGGATTGCTCAGCCTCTGCTGAACTGATTCCGCTGCTGACACGGTTGATCACTGCCAAAGCATCACGAGCTGTGATCTGCCCGTCGTCATTGACATCGTAAGCGTTCCAGTAGTTGTGCTCGGGAGCGAACGCGTCACCTGCCAACAGCTGTCGCTTCTCAAGCGTTTCGGTTCTTAGTGACCTTCCGCCAGAGCCGCTACGTTGCGAGCTGTCGTTGCGTCGACGCCGTTTTCCGTTTGAGAGAAGGCCGGAGCGGCGAGCCAATTGACGCAGATTCTTCATCTGTATTCTCGGGAAGATGCAGTAAATTCGTTGGGGAAATAGCGAGGGATACACCCAACGCGTTTTTGATTCGCTAGCCGTCGCGTAGAGATAGATCCGGCCTCGCGGGCCCAGATTAGTTCCACGCGGAGTGAATGGACCCCTAAAAATGGATTAGTGGACCTATCTTACCTGGTCTTCCTGTTTTATCAACATTCGCGTCGTTTTCTTGGCATATAACCGACCCTGGCTGCCGTTAGACCGATCCCTCACCGAAAGGTTCCTTAATTTCCTGATCCAATTCGCTGGACAACGAAACTAAATCGACACCACTTTCCAGCCGGACTTCAGCGGATTCACCGCCATTAACGGACGCTACATCAAGGCTATCGGTGTTCAAACGAGCGATACTTGCAACCTGGTCAACGTCACCCGCAGAGTCATGTGCATCGCTGCGACCGAGCTCGCCCAAACTCTCGCCAAATATTGATACAGATTCACTGATCGTCAAACCGGACCCGCGGTCAGAGGCGGCGATAGCTTGTCCGTCGGCATAAGAACTCATGGCCGCATCGGAACTCAAGGAGGCAAAAGTCGCCCCCAGCACAGAATCGGCATTGGAAGGATTTAACTGCTGCTGATTGACTCGCCCGCTTTCAAGGAATTCACCCTCACCAATTAACGCATCATCGAGCAAATTTATCACCAGCAATGCGTCAAGCGCGGATACTACGCCGTCATTGTTGACATCGATCTTAGGCCCGTTCGCCTCTCCTAGAGTCAGATTGCGAGCTCCGCTTCGACCCAGGTCATTGATGATCACCAGTGCATCGAGCGAACTTACCGAATCATCCTGATTAACGTCTCCTGCGTTCGTCGAATTGTACAGCGCGCTGTCGATGCGGGTGGCGGCAGCGTTGATTGGCGAACTAGTGCCGCCGCTTACCGTCACAACACCAGGGAGTTGGTTGAATTGGTGAATGATGAGTTCAGGCTCAATGCTGACCCGGTAGTCGCCATCTGGCAAATTTGGAAGCTGCCACTGACCACTGTCGCCGGTCGCAAGTTCTGTTGCGGCACCAGCGACCACGCCTGAAATCAAAATATCGGTTTCAGCATGCCCGAATACTCGGACGGTACGAATGCGCCCTTCAGGATCGCTTACCGAAACTTCTGATGCATCACCGTTGCCGATCAGATCGCTCGTTTCGCGGACGATGAGATTGCCGCTCGCGTCGAGAGCTTCAACTCGAGCATAGCTGCCATTATCGAGCCCAATGACGCTAACTGAAACGTCACCTACCGGCTCGGCCACGTCGACGATCAAAGAGACCTTATCGCCCCATCGCTCGCTAACCCGCTGTCGCTGGTTGTCGAAAGACTCAAACACACGATCATTCGAAACGGCTGTTGTTCCCGTGGACACAACGGGGGCCGAAACAACTCCATCGGCCGAGAATGACAATCCTGGCACGGCATCATCAACCACTTGATCATCAAGTACATCGTTTGCATCGATGCTGCGATAAAACAACGGACTTCCATCATCCCGCGTGATGGTCACTGGCAATCCAGAAAGCAACGCTTCTGTTTCATCTCTCTGCTGACCACCATCTTCGTCCAAGTAGGCGAATCCGAGAATGCTTGCGCTCGACAGCGCAGGTGTATCACGTGCACCGAACACACTGTCACTGACAACACCAGTGGATCCATCGATCACACGTAACTCGATGCTGTTAAACGGATCTGCAATCGCGAATTCGACATCTAACGTGGCCTGTTGAGCACCTACCTGCGACGCAGTTTGCCAACTTCCGTCATCGATTCGATATTCCAGTCGAGTGACCTCGTTAAGCGTAATGTCACTCTGATTACCCGATGAATTTTGATTCGGTAGCGCAACCGCAGAAGCCTCGCCTTGGAATCGATAAATCGAAGTCTCGCTATCGAAAGAGCCAATTCCTGACAATGAGAGCGGCACATCTGCAAAATCGAAGATCCCGTCACCGTCACTATCACGCCACCCCACCATTGCCAGAGTTGATTCAGGACTGACCAGTTGATCGTATGCCTGGCCAAGCGGAATCCCGCCTCGCATGATACTGATTTGCTGCTCGAAACCCTCGGTCGGGTTGTCAGCGGCGTTTAGATTTTGGGCGTTGTAATAACCACGTGTGTCTGTCCACGAACCGGCACCGGCATACTCGTCGCGTGCCCAAAAGATGTGCCCCATCTCGTGTGCAATCG
>JBCCKZ010000809.1:0-2885 GCA_039027135.1 Planctomycetota bacterium | reverse complement strand
GTCAAATCGAAACGCTGCGTGATCGTGGCTGATGGATTCTACGAATGGAAACCTGTTGAAGGTCAGAAAAACAAGCAGCCCTATCTGATCGCTAGAGAAGATCGATCGCCGTGGTTGATGGCCGGGCTTTGGGAAAGCTGGCGAGATCCAGCCGGCCCCAAGGATTCGGATCCCGTTGAAACGTGCACCATCATCACCACTCAGGCAAATGAGTTTATGAGCGACTTGCACCACCGTATGCCAGTGAAGCTTGAATCCGATCAAGTTGCCTATTGGCTCGACTGTGAATTCAAAGACAAGGACAAGCTGAAATCGTTTTTCGAACCCTACGACTGGCAAGGCTTTGATATTTCAACTGCAACTCTCTGAGCATTCAAGTGGATAGGGCTTTGGTTGTCGTTTGAAAAGATGCTGCCGCAGCGGTCACCCCGATCATACCTCCGATGACATGAGCCACTGGCACAGGCAGAAAATTGTTGTCATTTACGAAAATGGTACCGGTTGAGTATTCGTGAATTGTCTTTGCAATCATGGCGGCCAGTAGGAAAAGGCAGAACAGAGTGGCGACGCGATCCGACTTCTTCCACGTGTCCACGGCAAACCATGTGACGACCCAGCCAAAAAGAGCTGTGTCTAGGCCACTTAAACCGCGATACGTTTCGATGTCGAAATGAACAGCGGAAACGCCCAGTGGAATCAGTAAGCCAGCAATGGCAAGAACAATCGACGTACCTGTTCTGCTGATGCGTTCGCCAACGCCGCAAAGTGCTAGGAAAACGCCAAGGTCCCAAAAGAGATGTTCCTTCGACCAGTGCAGAAAGTGGCTAGAGAACAACTGAGGAATCTGTGAGACAGCTGGATCCCCGATTTGAAATTCGAGAGCGCTTACGCCGATGGCAAAACACTGTTCTGTCACAAACAAAGCGAGTGCAAGCATTCCTAAGATGATTGTCAGCCAGTACTGCTGGATAGACTTGACGAGATTTCGCATGGCTCTGATCCTGAAGGGCAAGGCGCTGGTTCTAGAACCAGCGCCGTCGATGAAAAAACTACTCTTCAGACAGTCGTTTGCGACGTCGCCTCAACGCGGCCGCTCCGCCAAATCCGATACAAATCAGGCCCGTTACCGGGTCGATTGCACCTCCTCCACCCCCGCTTCGGCGGCTGCCTCCGCTTCGGCTGGAGTTTGACCGGCTCGGACGATCGACAGAGACATCGAAGTCGAAGTTCCGCGTTGATACCTGAGATGGTCGATCCGCTTCTTGACGCGGCGTACGCCTCGCGACTGAGTTCTGGCTTTCACCCGATTGTTGCGCGGTTTTTTCTTCACCACTTTTTCGTGGGCCGAGACTTGCCATGGATGCTTCGCGCATCTTTTGCAGCTTGGCTTCCAATCGTTTGCGGGCTTTTCGGTCGCGTTCAATACGGGTTGCATTACGTCGTTCGATTTTCCAACGCTTGTATTCGCCGTCATTCTCTAGGACGATGAAGGAGGCGTATTGGCTCACAATTGAATAGCCTTCGCATAGCTGCACGATGGCTTCTTTTAAGTCTGGCGTTTCACCTGATTTGCGAACTTGTGCCATCAGCTGTTGCACATTGTGAAATGCCCACATTCGTTCTATCTGGGGATTGTCGATGTCTTGCTGAGGAAATTCCATGTCGAACTGCTTTTCAAAAGCGCGCCCCTGAATGTTGCCACGCAGTGTGACCTTGCCCGTTCCAGGATTACGGTATCGCCCAATGAAACGAACCGGACTGCCGTGGTAAAGATTGGGTAGTTCGTTGGGCAGTGTGTCGTATGACGATACCCCGTCGATTTCAAGGCTCAGATCAGTCATGACCGGGTGGACCAGCTTGCGGCGAAATGCTTCGGCTTGGCGGGCAAAGTTGTCCCCTTGAGAAATAAACGCGGCCAAACCACCAGCCTCGGTTGCAACTTGATTGAGCAGTGGTCGGTTGACGTCGTTTCCGACGCCGATGCAGAAAACACGAATTCCCTCGCCGGCTGACTTCATCGTGCTTAGCAACTCACGCTGCTCTCGTTGTTCGGTCATGCCGTCGGAGAGAACAACGATATTCAGCTGGCGATCTGGATCTTTGTATTTTGAAGCAGAAACAAGTGCCGGCCGTAAGTTGGTGCCGCCGCGCGCTTTCTGAGACTCCAGAAAGCGACTGGTTTCTTTTTTCGTTTGATCGTCGACGGAGCGAAGCTCTTCAAAATGAAGATTTGGGACGGTGTTGAATGCCATGATTTCGCACCGGTCGTCCTTGCCGAGTGATGAAATGAATGCTTGGGCCGCCTTGGTTGAAAGATCAAGCTTTCCTTTGTTGGCCATGCTTCCGGAGATGTCCACGACAAATACGTAGTCCATTCCCCCAGCACTGTCTTCAAGTTCTTCACCTGCCGTAAGCGACATCATGAAGTACCCATCTTCTTCACCGTCGCGAGAAGCGATCATGTCTAAACCGGTTCGTGGGCGTTTAGTTTCAATGGAGAGGACGACGTCACGACTCAAGTCGCCTTCTGTTGTTTCTAGGCTGGCTCGAGCATAATTCGAACTGTGCCACCTTCCCAAGACTTGTTCTTGGGACCTCCTCGAGCTCACGTTGCGCTGAAGGGGGCACCAAGAACGGAGTCTTGGTGAGGTAGAAACATCAACGGCGACACACACCACCTTCCCAAGACTTGTTCTTGGGACCTCCTCGAGCTCGCGTTGCGCTGAAGGGAGCACCAAGAACGGAGTCTTGGTGAGGTAGAGAGATCAGCCGGAACATACACCACCTTCCCAAGACTTGTTCTTGGGACCTCCCCGAGTTCGCGTTGCGCTGAAGGGGGCACCAAGAACGAAGTCTTGGTGAGGTAGAGAGATCATCCGCGACAT
>JBCCKZ010000808.1:0-2888 GCA_039027135.1 Planctomycetota bacterium | reverse complement strand
TATGACGTGATCGTTGTGGGTGAAGTTGATTCTAAGTTCTTTGATGAGCAAGACATCGGTGCGTTTCGCCAATTCGTCTCGCGCGGCGGCGGTTTGATTCTGATCGATGGTCCCACCGATCGCCTCCGAGAACTGGCCACCTTCGGCTGGAAAGACTTCTTCCCGATTGAGTTTCAAGGAGTTCGAGGGCGAAGACAACAGGCATCCAGCTTTGCGATAACGGATGTCGGTCGGCGTGAAGGCTTGATGGGCATTGGCAACGAGAAGATCGATGAGTGGTTCTCAAATCCGATGAGACTCCCTCGATCGGTCCGTCAAACAAAACTAAAAGCCGACGCGGAAGTTTGGGCGGAGGTGAAGACCGATGCCCAAACACTACCACTTGCGGTGGCACGCTCGCTAGGAAGTGGAAGGATCCTCTATTTGGCAAGCGATGAAACATGGCGTTTCCGTTTCCGCGAGGCGGATAAGATCTACGGACGTTTCTGGACGACGATCATCGAAGCCATGACGCCTCCACCATTTCTAGCCAACACCCCCTATGCATCTTTGGCAACCGATCAACTCGAATATGCCGCTGGCGATCTCGTGACCGTTCGAGCACGGTTGCGAGATCCGGATGGCAGCCCAGCCTCTGGGAGCGCTGTCGAAGCCATCATCGAGAGTGAAGACACCACCATTCGACGCGTTCCAATGCGTCTCGTCGATAGAGAGCGGGGTCAATACGAAGCAACGATCCAAGGCCTGGATGCCGCAAACTACAGTCTCCGACTTTCGGCATCTGGATTTCGCCAAGATACGCTAGACGTAGAAACACCCTTTTGGGTTAGCTCGAGTCTGTCATCCGAGCTCAATGAAGTGGGCGCCGATGTAGTAACCCTCAAAGAAATCACGGAAGCGACCGGCGGCATCACACTTAATGAGAGCGATGCGGATTCGATCCTTGATAGACTAAAGCCGCTTTCAGCGGGGCGACGTATCACGACCGACTACCCAATCTGGAGTTCCTTTCCATGGTTTGGTGCGATCATGATGCTTCTCACACTCGAATGGTTGTTGCGTAAAAAGGCTTCGTTGGCATGAGTCGAGATCCATGGTCTTATCGAGATGTCCTCCGACCGGAAGCTATCGAAGCGATTGATTCGCTGACAAAACGACGAAGACGTTGGCTTTTCGCGAAGAATCTTGCGATTCTGGTTGTCTTTTGGACGGCCATGATTTCGGTCTTCATGTTGGCAGACTGGTTCTTCATTATTGAACCCCAAGTGCGCAACGTCAGTGTGTTGGTCATCCAGGCGACGGTTGTGGTCACCGCGCTCTGCTTACTCAGATCGACCTTTCGAAAGCCGACTCCGGAAGTCGTCGCAAGATGGCTTGGCAGTAGCAATCCGAGGATCGGAGAAGACTTGGTCTCAGCCGTTGAGCTCTCCGACCCCGAACGAGCCAATGGGTCGATAGCGCTTCAACGAGCATTGCAAAACCGGGCTGCAGCACGTGTCGCCACAATGGATCTGACTGAAGTTCTGCCAGCATCCGTCCTACGACCTTGGCTTCTCGCGGGCGCGGCGGCCGGCATCTTGATGGTGGTTGTCCTTGCGTTTCCGAAGCTACAGGGCCCACGCCGTCTTGCTCGCGCGATGGTGCCATTTATGGATATCGCCCGCGTTTCGTCGACAACCATCCAAGTGCTCGCACCCGAGGTTGATTTACGGCTGGTGGCTGCTCGTGAACCTTTGGCAATCATCGCCGAGATTCGACATCCCACTGTAGATTCCGACGCAATCACTCCTAAACTCCAGTTTCGGACTCGCGAAGGTGATCGGGGCGAGATTCAACTTGGCATACTCGACGCCAACTCGGATCGATTTCAATGCAATCTGCCCATTGGTGATCAACCGATTGCATTTCGCATTCGAGCGATTGACGGCCTCACCGCTTGGCAGTGGCTCACACCTCGAACACGACCGACGGCGATTGAGTTCGTCAAAGACCTTGTCCCGCCGCCCTACACGAGACTGCCACCAACGACCCTCAACGAGAACCATGGGAATATCGAAGCAATCGAAGGTACGCAGGTCAATCTGGCCGTGACTTTTGACCAGCCCGTCCATGATGCTCGACTGATGATTGGGATCGATCAACAAGAGGTACTACATCCGGTCGAAGATGACGAAACTTCGACTCAATTCTCGGCCACACTGCCTATCGATAAGAACACCTCCTACCGTGTTGACGCATTGAGTATCGAAACGTCACTCGATCAACCCCGTGGCGAAGTTTATTCGATTATCAGTGTGCCTGATCAAGCCCCATTGGTGCAATTCGCCGACGAAGTCCCTGAAGTTCAAACTGCATCGGTTCGCGACGTCCTATCTTTCCCAACGTTCGTCAAAGATGACATTCCCATTGAAGATGTCACGCTGAGCATCAATCAAGATGGCCAAACATTGGATGTGCCAGCTTCCGTTCCGGAGGAGTCATCAGAATTCAAAACATCCATTCGATTTGATCTCGGTGAAGCCCGCTGGCGAGGTGAGCCAAACGAAAACTCGACCACTGCTAGCTCTAAACAAGACAAGATCAGGCCGGGAGACTTTTTGACCGTATTCGCCCGTGCCGTTGATCGAGCCGGACAGGCCGCACAGAGTCGAATGATTCGGATCATCGTCACCGACGATCAGTTTCGCGCTGTCGGTGAAGGATGCCTATGGCAATGGCGACAAGCTTCTGGATGTGGAGATCCTGTCGGAGGGGTCGAGCGTCGGGCTGCGCCATCTGATTGAGCGTAAGGCGGATATCGCGATGTCCTCGCGGCCCGCGCGCAGCGAAGAGATCCTGACGATTGCGCAGGACGGACGGGGCAATCTGACCGACATCGATCACGAGTA
>JBCCKZ010000807.1:0-2893 GCA_039027135.1 Planctomycetota bacterium | reverse complement strand
GTCATCCCATCCGGCTCGGATACGTTTGCCACGAATGTTGTCTTTCACAGTAGTGTCGCGCTGCAAAATATTGAGAGCCATCCGGCGAATCGCAGCTGATATCTCAGGGGATGTTCCACGGCGAATCCGGCTGGCGTCTTCGCCAAAGGTGACGTCCAGCACGTAGTGCTCACTGTTCTCGATCTTCCAGTGATCCCGGATGAACTTGCTTAGTCGTTTTACTTTCGGTGGCAGACTGCTGATGAAAAACATGGTTTCGTCATGCTCGGCGACATTGCCGTCACGATGACGATAAATCATGCCGATTGTCTGCGTGCCCGCCCAATCGGCGAAGATGTCGTCATCATCGATTGCGATACAGTAGTACTCTCGACGTTCCTCGCGACCATGTGAGTTCTCGACCGTCACGTGACGTCGCAGCCCCTCAACTTGATGGTCCGCCTCGCCATAGGCAACGAAGCGTTCGCCGATCGCTTTGGCAAGGTTCTTCTGGTTGCCTTTGACGGTCAGGATGTAATCAGCTTTCTTGTCCGTGATTGCCTTGGCGGTTTCTTTTTGACAGTGCATCGCATCGAGCGTGATCACCGCGCCCTCGATCTCCATCAACTCAAGAAGGTTCGGTACGGCGGGGATCTCATTGCTTTTGCCATCAACCGACATTTGCCGAATCACCAGTCGTGTATCCGTGGCGAAAGCCGTCATCGTGTGCAGCGGGCTTTGGCTAGCGGCACGATCAAATGATCCGCGAAGGACTTTGCCGTCAATGGCCACGCCTTTGCCTCGAAGCGAGCCGGCAAACAGATCGACCCAGTGGTGCATTGCGGCGAGGAATTCACCTGCATCGAGCCGACTGAAAACGCGCCCAAGCGTGTCGTGACTGGGGACACCGTTCTCCAGTTCGATATAGCGTCGGAACCAACGGATCTTCGCCTTGGCGAATCGCTCGACATCGACCCAACTATTGGCACCACAGATCGTTGCCGTGAGAGTGATGAAAATCATCTCGAGCAGGTCGTGGTTGTGGCCACGCTCAAGACGCGGATCGGTAACATTTACAAAACTGTTGGAAACCATTGCCGCTGGTCCGTTCATCGCTTGGCACCTCCGTGCGGGAAACACGCCGCTACACTGAGAGCGGCTTGACTTCAGCGATAACCACGCAATCCTTGGACCAAAACGAAATCAACGTGCGATTGCCCTGCCCGAGAGTCTGGCTGCCGCAGCGATTCGAAGCGGCCAGCACGGGCTGTGTGCTCGGGACAATCCGCTTGGCCTGGGTTCGGTTTAAGAACAAGCGAGACTTCGCGCCGATGATGAACCACAGTGGTCCGCTGCGGCGCCATCACCTGCCGGCGATGAGCCAGCCAAGCCCTTCTTTGTCTCCAAGACACGGAAAGACTCCGATCTGCGTCTGAATCGAGCATGGCTCACGGCTTGGACTGCATCGAAGGCAAGATTTGCAATGACTCCGACCGCTGGCTCACCCCAAGAAACCGGGTGACCCGAAACTGCTCCCAAAATGCTCCTGGAATAATTGAAGAGCTCAAGTTGCAGGAACCTACAACGGATGCTTCAATACTATTTGGGGACCCTAAGTTTCCCGTCCTAAGTTTCCTCCATCAATGCATCGTTCGTTTGCTCGCAGCGATTCCACAGCTTCTTGCAAACTCGTTTGATCTTGACCATCGGGTTCCACTAGCCTCGCTGTGATTTGGCTCTGAATCGGCGAAGGTGATTACCGGAGTCTATTTCCGAGAATCTGGCCTCGTGTTTGGTCAACCGACCTTGGGTGCGCCGCCGCCACATTTTGAAGGAGCTTGCCTTCATCTCTTGGCGCATCAACTTGATGATTTCACCAGGTGAAAGTCCAAACTGCAGGCGGATCGCATCAAAGCTGGTTCGGTCCTCCCAAGCCATCATGGTGATGCGATCGATGTCGGCGCGACTCAATTCCTTGGTCCAGTCAGTCACTTCAACTTCCCCCGCCATCGCAAGCTATCTTGGTGCCACTGGATCAGCGCATCGGTGTCGCCGGCGAGTAATTGCTCAGCCATGGCAATACACTCATGCAACTGTTCATCGCCCAGCTGTTTGTAGGCGGTCAGTCGTTGGTCAAGATGTTGGTACCAGCAATCACCAAACAGACGATCGAGGATGATTCGCATGAAGCAATGATCTTCTGCCACGACCCAACCCTGTTTCCGAGCCTCCGCTGGGAGCTCGACGCGGGTTAACTCGAGATAGCGATCTTGCAGCTCGTAACGGTGCGGCGTGCCTAACTCTTCTGTAATGGACATGGCATAGCATTGCCAGACGTCAACTTTCCGTCGCTTTACTTGGTAGCCAGCCTGCTACGATTCCGGGAATTTGGACGCCGAGAAGCGGGTGGCGGTCGATTTCGACCGGGTTTCCTTAAACGACAGGAATCGATGAGAGATGTTTGGATCAGGTAACAGCAAAGAGAAGTTGCAGGCGAAATACAATGAGCTCATGCAGGAATCGTACGACCTTTCGACCGTGAATCGAAAGAAAAGCGACTTGAAGCGAGCCGAAGCCGAAGAAATTGGTCGGCAGCTCGATGAGTTGGAGAAGCAAGCGTAACGTTCTCGGAACTATCGGATTTAGCCGTTCGCAACTACGCCGCTTCCTATTGGGGTTGAACGCTGACTTACGCTCGCGCCCGTCTGCTGCTAGGCATGTCCGGTGTTGGCGGCATCGTCGTGCTGAGCACCTTGCTGCTCTGGACGCAGCACCTGAGGTGGTGCCGAATTTGGGGGCCACCGGGAAGCTTGCGCCGCTCACACGGCGGCTTCAAATTGCATCGGCGTCAGGTAGCCGAGCGAAGAGTGACGGCGGTGCTGGTTGTAGTACGCGATGTAATCAAACAGCTCCG
>JBCCKZ010000806.1:0-2906 GCA_039027135.1 Planctomycetota bacterium | reverse complement strand
CGAGTACGACCGCGATCAATTGCGCGGCGATATGGTTGAAGCTTGACTCACGCGGCAAACAAGTCGATGACGGATCAATCATGGACGGTGCTTAGGCTGCTTGATTGGACTACGGACTTCTTTCGCTCGCGAGGCAGCGAATCGCCGCGACTGGATGCGGAACTTTTGCTCGCGCACGCCCGTAGCTGCGAACGAATCGAACTCTACACGGCATTTGACGATGTTCCCAACGAAGAGCAGAGGATCGCTTTTCGTGAAATGATCAAACGGCGTGGTGATGGCGCCCCGGTCGCTCAATTGGTCGGAACGAAAGAGTTTTTCTCGCTGTCATTTCGCGTGGATGACAACGTGCTGATCCCGCGACCGGAAACCGAACACTTGGTGGTGGAGGCAATCGACGTTGTCAAACAATGGCGGTCACAACCCAACCCGCCATTTGAAGGTCGACCATGCCGAATCTTGGATGTCGGTACCGGCAGCGGAGTGATCGCGATCGCATTGGCCAAACACTTGGATGATGTCGATATCGTTGCGGTGGATATCAGTCCCGCGGCGCTGGAGATTGCGTTGTGGAACGCAAAACATCATCAGGTCGAAAACCAAGTTCGCTTTTATCAAAGCGATCTTTTGGAATCATTGACCGATGAGACGCCATTTGACTTGATTTGCTCCAACCCACCTTATGTGAGTCGTGAGGAGTACGAAGAATTGCCAAACAGCGTCCGGAGCTTTGAGCCCCAACTGGCTCTGCTAGCCGGCAAGAAAGGCACGGAAACGATCGAGCGAATTTTCGATGAGGCACCGTCGTTACTGCATCCGCACGGCTGCCTGATCATCGAACACAGCCCGATGAACGCTGACCACGTCAAATCCTATGCTGATCACCACGGTGCCTACGCCGAAGCCCATCTCATCAAAGACCTAGCAGGTCACAAAAGGCTTTGCCGAGTCTTCAAGAAGTAGTCTTTGTTACGCAGCAGACGGTAGGCAGTGCGTCAACAATCGCGCGACGTTGTTAGGTGCGGAACAGCGGCACCAATGCCGACGCCCGTCGTGCGATCGCACAATCACGGGCGTTGCGATTTATTCAGTTCTATCTACTCGCCCTTATTCTTGGCCGCTGAAGCCGCTGCCTCTTCTACGACGTTGGCCGGTGTCTCGTAGGCGGAGTAGTCCTCGGGCGATGCAACGGGAGCTGCTTCGCCACCCCCATCACAACCAACAAGACTGAACACGAACAGCATCGCAATTGAACAGATTAGAGTCTTCATCGATATTGCTTCCTTTGAAATAAAAGAGCCTCGCCCGCCAACATGACGACGAGCGAGGCATTGGAGTGTTTATGGTGGACAGGTAGGCCACAAACTAGATTTCTTCGTCGATTACCTCTCTCGATGCCCGAGTGCCCAGGGCGCCCCAAAGCCCGTACGGACTTGGCGATCCCGGTGCACTAGGACCAACACCATCCCAGACGACCGGTGCGATGGTTTTATCACCAGCTTCAATCGAGTCGGTGATGAATTTGACCGCTCCATCCCCCATCAACACGTGAGCTCCGCCGGGGTGGCGACTGCTTGGCGAAACGTTGGCTCCATTGCGATCTGGAAACCAATCGCCACCGACGAATGCACATGTGGCCGAGTTAGGCGGCAAAATGGTCGTGACGCTGGTGTTGTTTGGATAAAAGCTGTGCCAGCGATAACCACGACCATACCGAAGTGTCCAACCGCTACTGGGGTTGGCACTCACGTCAGTCCCAGCCAACCAGAACAGTGGACGCGTCGGATCGACCAATGTTGGGTCCTGCTGAAAGTCGACGTCCGTCTCGCAATCGGGTGCGTTGAACGGGTTGGTGCGAATATCCAAATCGCCAAGGTCCGTCGCCAACTCCCCTACCATGATGGTGTTGGACAGTCCGTCCAATACGTCTCGGAATCGGCTACCGTCGCGAAACGAGAAGAATCCGCGATTGGATGCTCGTGATCGCTCGGCGGGCCAGCCTCGCTTCTCATACCCAACTTGGTTCCACTCCCACGCACCTTGGGTTTGGTAATCCAGTCCGTCGCCCAGGGCAGCGCCGTAATTGGTTCTTCCGCGGGCTGGCAATCCGTCACCCGGATCGCTCGGGCAACGAAATCCAGGAATCTGCGTGAGCCATGGCTCATATCCATTCCCGGCATCGGTATCACCCTGATATCCAAATGCAGGCGTATCCGGGATGCCGTTATCGTTGTTGTCACGTGGGTTGGAGATCTGCTCCCATAAGGCCTGCTGCTCGATGTAGGGAACCAGCCCCACCAAAAAGCTGTTCGTGTTATGCGTCAGCTCGTCCTGATTGATCACATCATCCGTTGCAGCAGCAGCGCCGGGACCGGTCTGGTGGAGCCAGAGTCCTGGTTCACGCGATGGCCCGCTGCCATGAATGGGAGCGCGCTTGAAAGCATCGTGATAATTGTGAATCGCCAGGCCGATTTGCTTGATGTTGTTGCTGCAACTCATGCGGCGTGCCGCCTCACGTGCAGCCTGGACCGCCGGCAGCAGAAGACCAACAAGCACACCAATGATGGCAATGACCACCAGCAACTCGACCAGAGTGAAACCTCTGGATTTCCAAGCTTTTTTCATAAAACTCACTCACAAAATGAGAAGAACAATTTCACCGACGAGTCGATTGCCACATCGATGTGGTACGCACGACAAATCGTCTAACCCCAATCTTACACAATCGGCCCTATAAAGGAAAATAATACATCAAAAAATAGGTTTAAGGGTGCAAATAATTATATTAGGTGGAAATCAAACCACCCCATAGAGACGATTAAATCGCTCAACACGAACCCCCTAATCTGAGTAAGCTCAAGAGGCCCTCATCTGCGTTGGGGCACCAAACAGGGCACGGGGCGGTG
>JBCCKZ010000805.1:0-2916 GCA_039027135.1 Planctomycetota bacterium | reverse complement strand
TTGTTCGGTGAGTTCGTTGATTGAATCTGGTTCGGTCAGTTTATCGAGCCACTCGCTTGCGCTAGGACCTGTCAGCTCGGAAGAGGATCGGCGTCTAGCCAAATCTCGAACCGCGTTGGTGGTCACAGTTTTGAGCCATCCACGAAAACTGCCTCTGGTGGGTTGGTACTCAAACTTCTCCATGGCGGTGACAAGTTTCATGAGCACTTCTTGAGTTACGTCCGAAGCGTCCTGATCTTGCAGCAAATTCTGTTTACACCAGGAAAAAATTCGCGGCGTGTAAACCTGAACGAACTCATCCCAAGCTTGCTGGTCCGAAAGATCTCGCACACGTCCCAACAGCGTCAGGCTGGTAAACGAAGAATAAGAATCGTGAGCGTTCATCAAGACAAGTTGGCCAATCTTTGGTGAAGAAAATCTGAAATGTCGCGCAAGACTTTCGATGAGTGCCCGTAACAGGCTCGAAGCGGCGAAATCAGTTTCCGCTTCATCTTCTCTTCACCCTCTTCAGAAAGATCTTAACATGCTTCGTCATCTTCTGCGAAATCGTGATCGATCAGCACCATCCCCCAGGCGAAATAGATGCCGAATTCGTCGCGCGGCGCTTCTTCAGGCACTCGAGACGAGACAACTGATGGCGGCGGACGTTGGCCTGGATTCAGTTGCACCGATGCAGTCCGCCATTGTTGGTGAGCTCAATCCATCTGCACGGATCGTTAATGGCCAACAAACCGATGATTTCGAGGCTGTTGGAATCGTGAATGATGGATGCACGGGAACTCTTATCTCGCCCAACCATGTCTTGACTGCCGCACACTGCACCGAAGGGCTATCGACATCTGAAATGTCCTTCCAAGTCGGCGGTGAAACGTATCGTGTGACGAGTGAAAACACGCATCCAAGCTACAATTCAATTCAATTTGATCGTGGCTTCGATATTGCCATTATGACTTTGGATCGACCTGTCGTTGGAATTGAACCCCACGACATCTTGAGATCGGCACCGCAGATTGGACAGATGCTCACGCTCGTTGGATTCGGTGAAGGAGGAACGACGGCATCAGGTTCACTCAATGATTTTGGAACAAAACGGGTCGGCGAAACACCGATCGACGAAATAACCGAGAACCATATTTCTTGGAATTTTGACGCGGGCGAATCGAATACGGCTCCAGGTGATAGTGGTGGTCCAGCATTTGTTTCCTCGAGTGGCCGGCTATTGATTGCTGGGATAACGAGTGGCGGAACAAGTGATCCGCATACGGTCGGTGATTTCTCCTTCGACACTCGGGTCGACAACTTGGCGGCATGGATCGATGGGATCACGGGGGCGACGCCGGATGACCCAGTTGTTCCACCTGTCGATCCTCCAGTGGATCCACCCATGGACCCTCCAGTAGATCCTCCTTCAAACGGTGACGACCACGTCGATGAAGTTGGCAATGGTGCGACAGAGGTTGCTTTGGTTGATGGCATTGGGCTCGCTGATGGTTCTTTGGAGGAACCAGGCGACATTGATGTCTTCTCCGTCTCGATCGATGGCGGTGGTGACTATGAGATCATGATGCAAAGCCAGGTCGAAGATATCGACACCGCCCTCACGCTGCTTGATAAAGATGGGAACGTGATCGCCACTACTTCGGAAGCTGGTAGCTTGGCCGATAGTGTGATGACCGTGAGTTTGAGTCCTGGCCAGTACTACGTGACGGCTGAGTCCGCTGGCTTCCGGGGCACCGGAGACTATTACCTTGACGTCTACCAGATTGGTAATGGTGGTGGGTTCAACGAAGACTTTGATCTCGGAGATGATTCTGACCTAGGGAACGGCGATGACTCCATTGGCGATGACTGGGATGGAGGATTCGATGACACCATCGACAACCAGACGGATGGTCTCCCATTCGATGACCACTGGGCTGACTCGGACGATGACTGGTGGGGAGATGACTGGGGCAGTGATGATTGGTGGTCGTTGCCATTCAGCTCAACCATGGATGTCAACCGAGACCGTAGTTTGTCGGCACTTGATGCTTTGCTGGTCATCAACGATATCACCCAAAATGGTCAGAGGAGTGTTTTGAATACCTCGCTAGATGCGAACGGTGATGATCGCGTGTCAGCCCTCGATGCTTTGGTGATCATCAACGCGTTGACTCAGCAACCGCAGGTCCAGATTGAGGAAAAAGCTGCGGTCGTTGATCAGGTTTTCGCGGCGAACGAAGCTGCGGCGATTGAAGACGACGAACAGCCGAACCTATTCTAGGCTCGCAAGGTAGGCCATGCTTCGTATGGCGTTGTTTTGATGCGGAGCATGGCCTTTTACTTTTCAGCGCCCAATTCAAGATTATCGGGTGTCTTGACGCGCACAATAAGATTCCGACCTTCGTCCAATCTACTGAGGACATCGGACGCTAAATCTTCAGTGTCCGGATCATGGTACTGCGTCCACTCCTCCGCCTTTGGTGCTTTGAACGGGCGAACGATACGGAATCCGGTTTGCTTTGCCTCTTCCGATGCTGCCCAGTGAGGACTCTGAGGAAAGTCCGGGTCATGGATCCACCAATCCGTGTTACTTCTGGTTGCATCTTCACAATCACAGGCTTCTAGCCATACGCCATCTATAAAATTACCCATCGCAACGTGCTCTTGATGAATTGGCGAAATGTCCTGTTCAATCACCCATTCCGCGACGTTTCTGCGAAGATCAAAGATACCAAGACGATCGGGCTTCCCTTCAGCCACCCGTGAACCAATATCGAATGGGTGAACAAATGCTGCTCGTTCCTCGGATTCATTACTGCCCAAACGGCACGCATGAATGTGCTCGGATCGCATTGGTAATCGATAGAAACGGTTGTTCAGAATCGACATCCACTTTGTGTACTGGCGCGCCGCGAATTGGCTCATGGTGACCGC
>JBCCKZ010000804.1:0-2916 GCA_039027135.1 Planctomycetota bacterium | reverse complement strand
CGTTACATATTTACCGGAAGTCCTCACCAACGTCGTTGAGTTTTAATCGCTCATGCCTCGCTACAGCTTTATCGCTCGAGACGAACAGGGACAAATACAGCGTGGTCTGGAACAGTCCGAGTCGCCGTCCACACTGAACGCCACCTTGCGTGCACGAGGCCTCAAACTCGTCAAGTATGAAGAGCAAATTGAGAAAATCTCTCCGCTAGAGTGGTTCACGACATATCTGAACCCGCTGCAGTACATTCCGCCTCGGGGAATCGATATTGAGTTGATGCTCTCACAAGTTGCGGTGATGCTTCGTAGTGGGGTTACGCTTCTCGGCGCGCTTCGAACCTGCCAACAGCAAGCTAGGTTTGCACCGATGCAGCGGATGGTTGGCCGAATCAACGAGGCCGTCCAAGATGGGCAAAGCCTAGCTGACGCGCTCCAGGCTGAAAAACGAATTCCACAGATCGCGATCCAAATGACTCGCGTTGGTGAGTTGACCGGTAACTTAGACACAGTGCTCGACAAGAGTGCCAAGTCTCTGGCTAGCCGCCGTCGCAACCTGTCTCAGACCGTGACCGCACTGGCTTACCCCGCGTTCGTCACCGTTGCCGCGTTGGGTGTGGCGGCCTACATGGTAATTTTCGTGATTCCAGAGATCCAAAAAGTCTTGCGAGCCATGGGGCGTCGATTGCCACGATTGCCTCAAATGCTGATGGATTTATCCGATTGGATCCAGACAAACGGCGCCACGTCAGCCGTGATTGTCGTCGCGATCATCCTCGCCTGTGTCCTTTTCTACCTTTGGCCACCGTCTAGATTCCAGATTGATCGTTTTGCCCTGCGCGTTCCATTGATCGGCCATGTGTTGCGAGTCGGTGGTACAGTGACTTTTGCGTCATCATTGCAATCGATGCTCGCTAGCGGGATCACGGTGGTCGAAGCTCTCCGGACTGTTGAGAAACTGCACTACAACCGCTTCTTGGCGAGTCGAGTAGCGGCGGCACGTGAAGCCGTGATCGCTGGGGATGGCTTGGCGCCTTCGCTCGCCTACAAGGGTTCATTCACACCCATGCTGGCCAGCATGGTTGCCGTAGCTGAAGATACCGGACAAATGGAAGAAGTGCTGCAACAGGTCAATGACTTTCACGATGAGCAACTTCAAACAGCGATCAAGCGTCTAAGCCTTTTGGTCGAGCCCCTAGTCGTTGTATTTGTCGGTGGCATCGTTGGATTCGTTTACATCTCGTTCTTCTTGGCTTTGTTTTCTGCATCGGGAGGTGTTTAGCCGTCTGCATGAGCTCCTTACTCTTCCGCGGGGAGGGTCGGACATTTAAACGGCCGGGCGGGCCTGAGCCGGGGACTTGGAAAACCATACAAAGCTTTTACCCTAGGACTTCTCTTTTGAATTTCCAATTCTCATCCCAACCCGCAGCGTGATTAAGTAAAAATACCAGAAGGCGTTCGTCTGGCCCTCACTATTAAACAAGTAGTTCTTAATTGAATCAGTAAAACAATATCATTGAAAGCGAGACGCTTTCGAAACCATTTACTCATGACCTGGATCGAGAATCACTGGCAGCAACTACGCTTCAACCGTTTGGACTTCGAACGGAAGTATGTTGTTGATCAGGTGCTCTCGCAGAAACCACGTAGTCAGGTGTTTTTGACTCGGCGACGTGGTAGCAGGCAACAAACGATCATGAAGCTCATTGAGCGGACGGCCGCGAATCCACAAGAAGTGGAGTGCCTTCGCTCGCTCAAGCATCCGGGCATTGCCCGTTACCTCGGTCATGGCGTCACACGCGATCGACGGCAGTGGATGGAAATGGAGTACATCGATGGCATTCCACTCTCGGCTTGGTTGGATGAACAATCTCGCTTCAAAGGCAAGGCCGGGAATGCTCCCGATCGCGGACAGGCAAAGGCAATTTTCTTGCAGCTCGTTTCGGTCGTTCAGTATTTACATTGCTGCGGATGGATTCATGGTGATCTATCACCACAAAACATTCTGATTTCCGCCGGCGATAGGGGTGTTGTTCTAATCGATTTCGAACACGCCTGCTCGAGTGACATTTCCAACGTCAAGACGATGCCGCGGAAGCATTCACTCTCATACGCGTCGCCTCACGAGGAAGCTGGTGGGGCGACGACAGAAGCCTGTGAACAGTACTCATTGGGAAAAATTGGATTCATGATGCTCGCTCCCTTTGTTGATCAAGTCGGGCAGAAACTTCAGGCGGTTTTGGTTCGTGCGACATCCGCCAACCCAGAAGATCGTTATCCAAATCTCTTTGCATTTGCCGGTGAGATTGAAAACGCGGTGAGTAAGATATAGCGGGCATTCTCGTCGTTAGCCTCAGCGACTAACGGGATTTAGAACGCGGGCTTAAACTCTTGGCGATTTTCGCTTACCGAGGTGCAGCTCGGGAACAAGCAACTGGGAACGACCGTCTTAGAACAGCGAACGAGCAATGGTCGTCGCCAGTGCAACGCAATTGAATTCAAAACCCATGCGTTGCTATTCCCAATAGTTATCAACCCATTCTCGATTGATTATTTCGATATCGATTCTCGATGACAAACGCACGAAAAAATAAGATCCGAAAACGACGTTTCAAACTAGAAGCATTGGAATCTCGACGGCTGCTAGCCGTCGTCTTTTCGCCACCAAGCGACGAAGGCGTCGCAGGCGAAAGTGAATCGACACTGTCGATCGAATCGGGGCCCCTAAGCGTCCAGGATGGCGCTGACTCGCCCTTTGATATTCAGTTCAACTTCGGGCCAAATATCCGGCAGGTTCCGTCTGCACTACGCACCATGGAATTGGCTGCCCAAATTTGGGAAAGCTATATCGCTGATCCGGTGACTCTGTTCATTGACATGGATATTGCCCCACTTGGGGGTGGCACACTTGGTCAAGCGTCT
>JBCCKZ010000803.1:0-2919 GCA_039027135.1 Planctomycetota bacterium | reverse complement strand
TTGGTTTCGGAACCTCGAGTGGTTTCATCCAGAAGACGGCGTTCAGCATTCACGCTTTTGGAGCTGCTACTCGTGCTAGCGATTTTGGTCGTCATTGGCGGTATCGTCACCGTCAACATCGGCGGTGCCAGTGCGGAGGCAAAAGTCAATGCAACCAAGGCCCAGCTTAAGAGTCTCCAAAACAATATCGAGATGTTCCAGATTCGGGTCAGCTCGGTACCTGGATCCCTTGAAGAACTTCGCGATGGCCCAAGTGACGCGGCGAAGCAAGCTAATTGGGTCGCGCCTATCATCAAGGACATTCCCAGCGACGCCTGGGGAAACCAGTTGGTCTACAGCGTCAACGGAAACACGTATGAAATCCGCAGTGGCGGTTTGGACGGCCAGGTCAACACAGACGATGACATTGTTGTTGAAGGTTCCTGAGCCAGAAGATACTCGGTTGAAGCTCCGGTCGGCCTTTACGCTTTTGGAGCTGCTGCTGACGCTTGCGGTGTTTGCGATGATTGCGGCTGTGGCGATGCCATCGCTCTCATTTTTGATGCTTGACCGGGGCACGGCTCGCGCTGCAAATCAGGTCGCCATCGAAATGAGCCGTAACCGCATTGAAGCGATGCGAAGCGGCCGCATCTATCAAATGCAGCTTGCTTTGGGCGGCCGAGTCATCCAATCACAGCCGATGACCACCTACGCCGACTCTGTGGAATCTGACCAGATGCTGGCTGGCGGATCGGCGTTTCTAACAGGTGCTGACCAAGCAATCGTCGCTCTTCCGACTGAGGAGGTTTCTTCTGCGGAGACTATAGAACTCTACGTGGATACGACGGTTGAATCCGTCGAGGTCGAGTCTTCTGTTCGTTCGCAGATGACGCTCAACGACCAAGTCGTTGCCGCCGATATGAGTGTGGATGTTCAAGATGCCGATGCGATCAGCAACGAATGGTCGATGCCGATTTACTTCTATCCCGATGGCAGCACCAGCACTTCTCGAGTTCGAATTCAGGCGACCGATCGAACGACGTATCAAATCACACTTCGGGGTCTGACGGGTGAACCAACTGTGGAGATGGTGCCGCCAAGCTCGTGATGTTGCGAAAAGATCTTAGATCGCCTTGCTTTGTTTCGAACGACGCAACGCCGATGCGAACAGGCATTACGCTACTTGAGCTGATTCTAGCTCTCGCGATTCTGGGTAGTGCGTTTGCAATCCTGGCAAGGATCAGTGAAACGGGAACGGATGCCGCCTTGGAAGCGAAGGCACTTGCGGTCGCGAGATTGGCTTGTCAAAGTCGAATGTCGGAGTTGTTGCTGGACATCGAATCGGGCATTACTCCCGTGGCCGTTTTCGACGCGCCACTCGCCTCGAACGATAGCGGGATGTCGACACCGTTGACTCACACGGTCGAAATCAGCCAAGGTTCCATGCAGGGACTGATGCGAATGCGAGTGACGGTCCATGTTGGCGGGGTCGAGTCCTCTCGTGCGAACTACTCTCTCGACCGTATGTACATCGATCCGTTGCTGGACTTGGTTGGCTTAGAGGCCGCTGAGTTGGAGGCGAGAGAAGCGGCATCGTCCGAGGAAAGCGGTGCCGCGTTATGAGGGATTTCGCTATTGAAAACGTTCGCCACCGGATGGTTGTAAGTTTGGGCCTCCGCTTTAGGCCAGGTGTTGAAACGAATGCATTTACGTTGTTGGAACTCATTCTCACACTTGCCATGAGTGTGGTCCTGTTGTCGCTCGTTGGTAGTGCGGTAACGTTCTACACGCGGACAATGGACGCCGGCCAAACGGATGTTCGTCAGCTCACTTTGGCTAGTTCGATCTTGCAGATGATCGAAGATGATCTTCGTTTGACCCAGTTTGGTGATCCTATTGATCCCACGCCTTTGGAAGATTTGATCGGTACAACCGCTGAAGGTGAAGGAACGGGTGATCTTTCGGCCGCGGGGATCGAAAGCACGGCAAGTGACACATCCGGCTCAGACGCGGTCGTGGCTGATGCCGCGACAACGGATCTTTCTTCGACTGCGATGGTATTGGTCAAACCTGGTGTTCTAGGAAATCAGTTCCAGCTTCAGTGTGACGTTAGTCGCCTGCCTCGATTGGAGGATTACAACGTGATGATGGAGATCCAAGATCCATCAGAGTTGACTGACCCGCCAAGTGACCTAAAGACGGTGTCTTACTTTGTGCAACCGGATACTTTAATGACGGGGGTGAGCGATGATCTTTCCGAAGATCCCCTGGAAGGTTCCGGTGGTCTCGTGAGGCGAGTGCTCGATCGTCGTGTAACTCAACTTGCTATGACAACCGGAGGAGCAACGCGGCTGGCTTCGACGGGAGACTTGATTGCACCAGAGGTGGTTGGTCTCGAGTTTGAATACTTCGATGGCACGGCATGGCTGCTTGCTTGGAATAGCGACGAGATGGGTGCCCTGCCCTATGCGATTCGCATCCAGTTGTCTCTTCGTCCCCTTGGTGCCGAGAGTACGGTGGGATCCGATGCCGCAGTACGAACTCTAACCCACGTCGTACGTCTGCCTGCCGCCACGTCGATTCCGGCGACAACCGAAGAAGATTTGAGTGGTACTTCAAGTGAGGTGTCGGGGATATGAGTCGTTTGCGACATAGACGTGGTTTCTTCTTAGTACTGGTTTTGGTTGTCATTGCTGTTGCAACGATGGGCGTTTCGACTTTCACCGAAACAATGTTGATGTATGACGATGCGGCGTACCTTCAAGCGGATCGAGTTCAAGCTCGTATGGCTGCCGAATCAGGTATTCAAACCGTTCGCTTGCTGCTTTCTCAGCCGCCGGAGTTAAGAGCAGACTTTGGGAGCCTCTACAACAACCCCGAGTTGTTTCAGGCGGCACCAGTAGGTGGTGTCGGGAACACGATCACATCAAGCTTCACAAT
>JBCCKZ010000802.1:0-2922 GCA_039027135.1 Planctomycetota bacterium | reverse complement strand
CTTCATCGACTATTACAACTCCACACTGGCACATCCTTACAGTTGGACGTACACCGGCAAGATTCTCACGGAACGATGAGCAATTTCAACTTAGGAAGCAATCTCGCTTCAAGCCACGCAGATTCCTTCCCGGGGCACTAGTCGCTCGTGAAAACGACGGAGTAAATCAAGTCCGAATGAATGAAAGGTTCCTACCCAAACAGTTGCAGCGGCATCAGGATTGGCGACGGCAAGCCGCTCAGCAATTTCACCAGCTACCTTGTTTGAGAAGGTCAGCATAAGTATAGCCTCGGGTGACTCACCTTGTGCCAGAAGATGCTCGATTCGACCGATCAGAGTACGAGTCTTTCCAGTGCCTGGTCCTGCTTTCAACAGCAGGGCGCTTTCCCCTGGATAGCGCATTGCTTCAAGCTGCTGATCGTTAAATTTGACCGGCGACTTAGGCTCGTCGGACGACTCTACCTCAACGACCGGCAGCAAGACAGCATCTAGTAACTGCTGAACAACGACACTTCTCGGAGCTCTTAGCGATTGGACGATTTCGCTTGCGGTTTTCCCGTCGTTTAGGTGTAAAGCCCGCATCCAATGCCGTGGCAGCAAGAACTCACGCGCGAACAAATCCATCTGAACTTCGCGCCGTTGCTGGCGGCTGTAGTCCACAACGCGATCGGTTGCCGCACCTGTCGAACCCGAAGCACGATCTGTATCAACTTCGGTCGCAATGTACTCCTCCTGCTCGCCTCCAAACTCGACGTGCCCGATTTCGTGTGCAATCAAGAACGCATCTGAGAACGGTTTCCCGGTATCTTCATGGAGGATCGCCCAAGCGTCAGGGTCGAACAACGCTCTTCCACCGCACAGACGAACATCCCCGATGGGTACTCGGCTGACTTCGATATCGCGTCGTACCGCCTCAGCTTTTGCAAAGACATAGAAGTCTAGCGGACTCTCTCCTCGGTCAAACGCCTGCTGGTGAAGCTCCCCCGCACGTTGGCGGCTGATTTCAATCCGATCGGACATCTTCAAGGTACCCCAATGCAGTCGAACGTTGTACTTCGGTCATCTCTGTATCCTCGATCAATTGCCTGAAGGTGACTTGCTCGATGACCATCGGCTTCTGATCGGCCTTGAACTCTGCTGTGCCGAGCACACCTGGTTCTTCACGTAAGTAATGGCGCAACTCTTTCAGTGCAATTTCCATGATCTGCGACGCAGCACTCAAGAACCGTTCAGGAATTGAATCCTCACGTACTCGTCGATCACGGATTCCAATCATGAATCCACGCGAGACCCCAAGTTCCTGGCTGATTTCAGCAAATCGCTTTCCTCGAAATCGGCTGAAGGGATCCGATGAACGCTGTGGCGAACCGCCAGCTGATAAAAGTTCCGACAAGGCTTCTTCAAATCTTGGATCAGCGAGTTCAATAGGAGCTTGATCTTCGTCGAACCTGGACGCATTCAACTCCCAAGCCAGTTCGACTAGCTCGCTTCTTAATTCCGGAAAACGATCAACATACTTTGCGAGGACGTCAGGACCATGATCGGACTCAACTGAAAAACTGTAAAGAATTTCGTCTCGGTTGGATTGACTACTCATTGCTCTCCTCTCCTAACCACTCTTTCAGCCTCGCTCGTGCTCTCTTTTTGCGGTGGTAGACAGTCTTTTTGTCACATTCGAGAAGCTTGGCAATCTCAACATTGGAATGCTCCATTACTACAAGCTGCATCACTTCTCGTTCGCCATCTGGCAGCTGGTTAATCGCGGCAATTAACTCATTTCGGTAAGTGATTTCCTCAGAATCTGGGATTTTGTTCTGAAAAATGGCTACAAACTGGTTCTCGGCCCCCGGGTCGAAGTTGTCGACACCACTCTCACCAAAACTAACAAGCTTAGGACGTCGGCGTGCTTTATTGGCAGCGTCGATGCGATCTAGCTTTATCGCCTGATTGAACTTGATTTCGAAATGGTCGAGTCGATTGTCGTATCCTTTAGCGTCTTCTTTAAACAGATCGAGGAAGTGATCCAGCACGAAGTCACCAACATCTTGTTCGAATGCCTCTTTTTCTTCGTCTGTCTCGCCGTGTGACCGACTCCACGGTATTCTGGCTCCACGAAGAACGCGTTGCCGGAGGCTCTTGAAGAGAACACCTACTGCATCCTGTGAATGATTACTTCGTTTTTGCCGGACGAAGTGAACGATACACTCTGGGCGAACAAAATCGGGATCTATCGATTCAATGATCTTTGACCGTTTCGCCACAACTGATCTGTCTAACGCATAAAGCGCAGCAAGGGATTCTTCAACTTCAATTGGACGAAAACACGGCTGACCGCTCTGTTGATTGATCGCACGCAGCTTCGGCACCGCTGTTACCGGATCTTTTAGAGTTGGTTTTTTCACTCTCTCCTCGATTGATCGCGTGTGAAGGTCCTGAGTTTAAGGTTCTGAAATTGGAATCGCGCCCGGAGTAGCAGAGCTGTCTCGCTTGCCCCAGACTCTTGCATAACTTTGCTCACGTCTCTTGGCCCTGAATCAGTTCTCTCGTTCAACAGTGTGAAGATTGAGAGCATCACGTTTCACCAGTTGGTCAATATTCAAATGAACGCCCGCCTGGAGGCGATTCGGAAGCACTGCTCGTTCAGCGAATATCACACGCGACCGAGCAACCGCCTTATTATTCGCGTCTATGGTGAACAAAACGCACTGCCAGGCCCAATATCGTGCTCCCGGATGTCATCGTCTAGTCGTTGAAGCACAGCACACGGCGAAAATAATCCGCTCTCTGTTTCAATCACGCGTACTGGGATCCTTAATGAACGAAACACTTCGAAATATTGCTTGACAGTGTATCGACCCTCGGATGCGATGACCATCAACAATGCATCGTTTTGCAACATATTGACTTTCGAGTATCCGGCGG
>JBCCKZ010000801.1:0-2923 GCA_039027135.1 Planctomycetota bacterium | reverse complement strand
GTCACCGAGTCTCCGAGAAATATCAATCGCCTCTTCGGCGTACTTCACATCCATCAACGGTCTGCAAAGGTCTCGGCAAGCATCGAAGCCATCGTTCCGCCGCTGGTACACTTCCGGTTCCACACGAGGCTTCTTCTCTGTCGGCGTGACTGACTTGCCCTCGGGTCTCCGCTCAAAGTACGACAGTTGAGCGTCACCGAGAGGCTGAAGCCTGATCTCGAATGATCGGCCAAGATCCGAGAGGCTGATGAAACCGGCGTAGTGCAGATCATCGATCACAGCCTTCACCGTCTTGGGATCGACTCCTAGCATCTTGTTGTATCCAGCGCAGGTGAAGTTCCTGATCAGGCCATCAGACTGCTTGGCCCTATTCAAAATCTGCGAGAATACCGCAGCGTGGTTAATACCGAATCGACGTGTCGTCTCTTTGTACTTGATAACCGCACCGCAACGGTGCACGTAATACATGACATAGGCCAGCCTGTCATACCAGTGTTCGGCATCGCTCCCCTTGCGGTTGGCAAACCAATCAGAAGGTGGCTCGACTACATGCCATTTCCCATTAGTCGCCCTTGCAACCTCCCCCAAACAATGGAGCGACTTTCTGACTGTCTTGTGATGAAGTCGAGTGCCCTGTGAAATCTGCCTTACAGTCAGTTCCTTCCCAAACCGGGACCGAAACGACAAATACGACATTACTAATCGTTCGTTAAGAATGTGGCCGCTGGTGTTGTTCCCATTGGCCGCTCTTCCTTGAGCGATACTGGCTGCAAATGAACCGCCCTTGGCGGGAGTCAGTAGTTTGAAGTGCTTTGCGTTGTCGAGTGTTTTCACCGTTGCTCCTTTCATCGAGAAGTGATTTCAAGATATAGGAGCGTCGGATGCGCATTTCTGAGAAAGAAAACGGCATTTTTTCCGTGACAGGTGCGCACAGTTTCAGATGATTGCGCATCTTTTCAGTGAAACGCAGCAAAACCACCAGCTATAAGAAGAGATAGAAGATACAGAAGAACCTTTACGTGGAAGGACTCACTACTCGGGAACGAGATCTTCCGGTGGGAAAAGACGGAGTGGGTGTCTGTTGCGGTCAGGCAGTTGTTGTCCTCGTCAGTCCGGCAAAGCCATGCCCAGTCTGTGCCCGCTACCAACCCGCATAATTAACCACCACTGAAACACAAACAGACCTGTTCGGGCCCCGTCAGCGATGCACACCGGACTGCAACGCATTTCATGTTTACGCTTTGTTTCAAGGGAAATACGATGTCTCGACTTTGCACGTTCTGTCGGGCGTGACTTTAGCTCAATTGCATCACGTTGAGCAGCAACGTATGCCTTAATAACATCGAGACCGTCATGTCTCTGGCCACACGTCTCAAGTCTCAAGAATACAAGGACTGCTAATCGTTCCGCTCGCAGTCGTCACCGTCTTCTTCTGCGTCTCCGTCGCCGTCGAGCCATGCCTGCCGATCTGCTCTTGCCTCCTCAACGTCAGCAAGAATGGCAGCTATGCCGACCGGAATATCCCTTCGGGCTCCTTTGACTTTGAGTCGTAATCTTGAAGATCGATTCACAAGTTGTCCCCGAGCCTTGAGGTCTGCCTGATAACGCATGAATGTTGCTCGACTCATCGGTGAACCTTCCCGCTCGGGCAATTCCGCCGTTAAACGTCGAAACTCATTAACCCTCTCCTCAGCACTCATTTGGCGATCTTGGCAAAGCTGCTGCACGATCAATTCTGGCCCGTTTAGCACTGGGAACTCGTTGCTCCATTTGCTGTCGCCCTGCAAGCGGCGTTCTGATGCCTTCACGAACATCCGTGCCGTTAGTTTGTCTATGGCGTGCAGTCGCTTGACGGCATGATCAAAAACTACCTGATCCCAAAACCATCCGGCGACGTAGCGTGCAACTTCTTCGTTGGTCGGATCAAAGTAATAACACTGGCACCGATCTATGATGGCCGCCGTTTCATCCGTTCGGCCAAACTTGAACGTGTTACAGATGATGCACGCTCGACTGTTAGTTGTGAAGCTAATGGGGATGCCATTTTCTTCAAGCGGTTTGACTGTGCTGGTCCATGAGACGGTCTTGGGAAAACTGGTTTCCGTCAGTTCCCGAATGATGATGCGTCCTGATTTGTCTGCCCAAAGCGTCTCGGCATCGTCCAATACGAGGAGCTTGTTGCGATGTTCGTACAGTTCCATGTACGTCTTTAGAGGACGCAAGTTGCCTTCCATGATATGTGTGATCTGACGATTCGCTTTTTCTTTCATGTAGAAACTCTTGCCGATTCCCCAGCGAGCGACAAAGAGCATGTTGCTTTCCATCTTGCCTGACAGAAACACGTCGAACTTGGTGTGCAAGTCAGCATATGTTCGCAGCGTGTTCCGTGACGCTGCACGTGGGATTTCTTCACCTCTCATGACTGGACCCTCCTTTTCGTGAGACTTGAGACCACGAAGAGTGCGAGAGTCGGCACCACCGAGAGATGGACAGGGAAGGGGAAGCTGAGACAGCTATGATGCTCACGAAAAAGGCCCTCGCCTCAAAACACGGACTCCGCACAAAAAACAACTCTTGTGCGGCCCTTTTTTTGAGGCGAGGGCCTTTGACTTCACCATCTTTCGGGCACTGGAAGGGTAAACCCGTCGACGGTGGCTTTTGCCATCCCAATTTAGACCAGTCGCCCGGTCAGCGTTCAATCATGCGATTGAATGGGAAAGTACGAAAGCGTTAATCGCTAACTACCGCACGCCCTTCACATCAACATTCTACGAACGAGAAATGCGATGGTAAAGCAACGCTTCGATTTTGGATCGAAAAACAAAAGTAGGCCCGGAGGGACTTGAACCCCCGACCAAGGGATTATGCGTACCAGCTACGGCTTTCGCCGCCCCTTTCGGGTTTGTGGTCTGGACTGTCTCTT
>JBCCKZ010000800.1:0-2928 GCA_039027135.1 Planctomycetota bacterium | reverse complement strand
CAGCTTTGTCGCCGCTGGTTCGCAGTTTTACAAACCGACTATCCGGGCTACCACAATCGCTTGACTGGCCAGTGGGTTGCTGCGTTCGACCTGCGTCGATTGCGGCGTTGGTGTTCGGAGTCGTGCAAGCAGAAAGCGAAAAGGCGAGCGATAGGACATGGGAAGAAGGCGTATGCCGCACAGGATTAGCTCCGCGCCCATGCCGTTGCTCCAAGGCATCCCTTTCGCACGCGAACCAGGGCTCCGGGCTAGTGCCTATCTGCTTTCGGTGTAGCACACCGAAGTCACATACGCGGTTTGCTCCGAGCTGGCGGCGGGTCCAACCTCGGCGCGTTGCGCAGTTCATTGCGTTTGCTGTTTAAGGCCAACTTCTAGCCCGTGTAAGCGTCGCCAAATCGGGCGCAGGAATCACCCCGAGTATCGGTCGCCTGGACTAGGGTTACGCCTAACGCCAATCACGCATCAAAAGAGAGGAGCCATCAGGACGCCGAGCTTGAAACTCCCAAAAGCACGGCCCTCTCCGGGTCAGCCGATCACACCGGTGTTCGAGGGACTTGGAGTAACTTGGCGACAGGAAACCACGTCCGGCGTCAAATTCTCTCATTTTTTGGTGGCAATCTTGATAATTCCCGACGGACCCGCTCGTCTAATATCGCATTGAATGGCAACCGCAAGACTCACGTATCCCGCACCGTGCAGTTCACATCGCCATACGACCGGAGATAAACCATGGGAGTCGAAACGCTATTCTTCCAGGCTTTGGAAATCGAGGACAAGAACCAGCGTGATCGATTCGTGGATGAGGCAGAAGTTTCTGAAGAGGTACGGATTCAGACTCGCAAGCTACTTGATGCCCACGAGAACCCGGATGGCGATCTGTCTCGTCCATTTGGTTTGCCCGCGACGGTGGATTCATCTCCGATCGCAGAAGGGCCTGGGACTCGGATTGGCCCCTACAAGCTGCTGCAGCAAATCGGCGAAGGTGGATTTGGCCTCGTCTTCATGGCTGAGCGCGTTGAGTCGATTCAACAGAAGGTCGCGGTCAAAATCGTCAAGCCTGGGATGGATTCGAAGAACATCATCGCCCGCTTTGAAACCGAGCGACAAGCGCTAGCGCTGATGGACCATCCGAACATTGCTCGAGTTCTTGACGCGGGAGCGACAGAAACGGGGCGCCCCTATTTCGTAATGGAATTGGTTAAGGGGCTACCCATCACTGAGTATTGCACGAAGGCTCAGCTTAGTACCGTTGATCGGTTGGCCTTATTCAGTCAGGTCTGTTCTGCCGTCCAGCACGCACATCAAAAGGGTGTGATTCACCGCGATATCAAGCCGTCAAACGTGTTGGTTTCGACTTTAGAGGGAAAGCCGATCGCGAAAGTAATCGACTTCGGCGTCGCGAAGGCCATCAATCAGCGCCTAACCGAAAAAACTCTCTTCACGGCCTATGGGCACATGATTGGCACTCCTCAATACATGAGTCCTGAGCAGGCAGAGCTGAGCATCCTCGACGTTGACTTACGAACCGACGTCTATTCACTGGGCGTGCTGCTGTACGAAATGCTCACTGGCACAACTCCCGTACGCAAAGATCGGTTGCTAGATGCCGCGTTTGATGAGATGCGACGTCTCATCCGCGAGGAAGAGGCAGAGCGACCAAGTCACAGAGTCAGTACTCTGGGGGAAGCCGCTGTCGAAGTGGCAAAGAGTCAGGGTTCCCAGCCTGATTCACTTCAACGATACATGCGCGGTGATCTTGACTGGATCATTCTCAAGGCTCTGGAGAAAGATCGATCTCGTCGATATGACTCGCCAAAGAATATGGCCGAGGATATCGAGAGGTTTTTGGCGACGCGCCCTATTGAAGCTAGGCGACCATCGCTCGTTTATCGAACCGGCAAGATGGTCAGCCGTAACAAGAATCGAATCTTGACGTTGGCTGCCGTATTGCTAGTGGCGATGGCAACTTGGACCGTAGCAGCTCTATCCAAGCCAGCTGAATCAGATTCAGTCGATTTGGGTACCATGCTCAGCCGCGGGAGGACGTATCAGGTAGACGGTGACTACGAGGCATCGGAGGATGTGCTCAAGTCGGCGCAAGATGCGGCCCTTGCAGCATTAAAAAGCGAAGATCAAAAGAAGCTCGCGGAATCGTTGCTTCCTGAGATCTCGTCGACGCTCATGTGGACGCTCCTATCCCAACGAAAGTCGTGGGAAGCATTTGAGAATGCCGAAAAAGTTCTAGAGCTAGCCCAAGAACACTCTGATGATATTGAGTTGCAAGAGAGGCTTCAGCGGCAATCAGATTTTGCCAGAGGTACACCTGTCATCGAGGGTTGTGTATTCGGTATGGACGCGGAAACCCTAGATGCCACTGTTCGGCTTGCCGAAACGAACGAGAGCAAGATCATTCGAGCTTTTGCAGCATTGAGAGCTGGCAGGCTGGACCTTGCCGATGAGCTCATAACAGCCTGTGACGACATTCCAAGGTGGGATTTCTATGAGCTTGTCGCAGCTGAAATTCTACGTCAGCAAGGAGAGATTGAAGTTGCAAACTGTGTGTTTCAGTTGGCGCAAGAAAGACTCAGCAAGTCCTCTTGGATGCTCAATTCCGAGATTGGGTGGCAAGGATTTCACGAACTCCTACACCACTACGAAGAAGAGATCAGGCCCAACTTTCAGTTGGATGCTGAAGATCTCGACACAGTAACTTACGAGAAAGTTGTACGGAGACTTCCGAACGCTGTGGGAGTGGGAGAAAGGGTTAAGCGTGGGGATGTGATTGGCTACCTGGGCAATACTGGTCGTTCTACTGGACCTCACTTGCACTATGGCATTTACTACAGGGGAGAGTCGATTAACCCCCCTAGCGTCATTAAAAAGGATTGTGATTTAAACATAGCTGAATACTGGCGGTTACGTTAGTCT
>JBCCKZ010000799.1:0-2929 GCA_039027135.1 Planctomycetota bacterium | reverse complement strand
GTGTGCTCAATGCGGAAAAGTGGGAAGGGTGTGAGCAAGCCTGTGTCGTTTTGGCAAAGCTCGATCATAAGCCAAGTGGGGTTCGCATGGTTGAGCTGCTCTCACATTCAAGGGCCGAAGTCCAGGTGGCCTCCGCTTGGGCACTCACGCAGCTTCGAATTGAGGACCGTTTGCCGGACATGCTTGAGTACACCCAATCGATCCTTGAGAGGATATCCAGCGGTGAGCTCAGCACCATTGACCCGTGGGTTACCCTTCCGGTGGCGCATTTGTTCATAGGAATGGGAGATCAAAAGTATGAACCGGCCACACCGGTATTGCTAAAGTACGCCAGAAAGCGACTTGAATTGGGGGTTTATGCTCGTCCTGCCGCCGCGTGGGCTCTGGGGATGATTCACGAGAGTGCGGGACCACCGGATGTTACGCAGGAACTATTGGGGCGGCTCAATGATCGGGACCCTCTCGCGCCCGAACTTGATGAAATGCGGCACATGTGTGCGATTAGCCTCGGAAGAATGGATGCCAAGAGAGCTTTGCCGTCGCTTCGAAAGCAAAGCGAAAACCTATGGGCTTGCTACTGGGCAATCGAACGCATCGCGGGCGATCCTATGCCTCCACCAAAAAGAAAAACTATCCAAGTTGGTGATTGGTTTCTCACGCCGGCGAGTGGTAGCAACTAAAGGTTTCGTCTTACTGAGCTGATATACGAGGGGCACCTGCCGAACTCTTGGATCAAATCATCGGTGCTGTCTGTTTATTGTTCTTGGCTGATCTCTCGTTTGCCTTTCCTTTCTTCGACCCAGTGTTGAGGCGAGGCCCATGAACAGGAGGGAGATCGGGCTTGGTTCTGGGATAGAAGCGGCACGGAGCAAACCGGAACGAAAATTTGTCTGTGTGGATGAGAACGTGGCGAACCCGCCATCGAAAAATGTTGTTTCGGTTTCATCAACGGAAATTCGGAACTCTTCATTCCCGACGAGCGGTCTCAATGGGTCCTGTACGACGTTGAAGGCTGCAATCACTCTTGGACTTGATAGAGACGCTGGTAAGTCGAGTAGGCCGACTGAGTCAATGATTTCAATCGTTCTTCCTCCGTTGAATACGCTCGCATCGAAGAGAATCGGCGTCGTCCCTGAAAAGATGTGATCTGGATCCAGACTTCGTGTTCGCTCAGACTCGTTGTCATCAAGGATTTTGAGAAGACCTCCAAAGGATGCGGCGGCCGCTTCAATCTCTAGTCGGATTGCGAAACTTGTGATTGTTGGGATTTCCCCAAGGCCATCGTGTTCGGCAAGGACGCGTATGCGGCTGCTATTTTCGTTGTCCAATTCGAGACCATCGAGACTCACAATCAGACCCGCTTGGCAAGTGGAAGTCGTAAGATGGAATGTAATGAACGACATCAGCAGGCAAAGCCGGGTTTTGTTTCGAGACATTGAGTTGATTTGCAGAGTTGAGGGTGCGATGCAGCCAGGAATACTTGTTTCAGAAGAGACGCTGAGAATCGATGTCTTGGATTGGAATTTGAAGGGCGGATTCCTCTTCCTGATTTGGCTCATTTGAGATGCTGATCGGTGAGGCATTCACTCGAACGATCGACTCACTAGAGCCAAGCATTTGTCTTTGACTCGTTATCTCGTTGATGATCAGCAAGGCATCGAATGCCGAGACTTGACCATCTCCATTAACGTCTTGGAATAAGAAATTAGAGACGCCGGAAGTTGGCCGGTCTTGGCCAAGTGGCACGGGGGATGTGCCTGCACTAAGTAGCGTGTTAATGACCAGCAATGCATCGAGCGAGCTGATACGCCCATCATCATTCACGTCACTCGACGCAAGCACATTCTGAAACGGTCTACCGCTAGAAACTCGTAGTGTACTATCGCCAAGTACGAGTACTTGGTGGAATAATCCGTCAATCGTCTCTGGCGTTCCTGATTGCCAGCCTTCGCCGACTTCAATTTCATCGTCAGAGTCAGCTCGAAGAACTAGTTCAGTTTGATCGCCGGCGACTCTTTCTAAGGATATGGGATCCAGGATGATCGAGTTAGATTCATTGGGGGACAACTCGATTTGCGTGATGTTTGCAATCGCATTGTCTACTGCTTCATCGAAATCTAGTATCGAATCGTTTCCGCGGCCCAAGATGCGATCAAGACCGTCGTTGCCATCGATCACTTTATCGATCAGGTCAGCAATGACAAAGTCGTCATCCCCGTTACCTCCTGCGAAGGTCAGGTCGATCGCGCTAGCTTGTAGCGTTGAAGCATCGATTTGATCGTCTCCCCCCAAACCGTTGACCTCAAACGCCTCGATGGTCTGTGTCTCGATTGTGAAGGCCGAAGGATCGATTCTTGTCAGGTCAAATGACTGCCCCAATGCGTCAGCACTCAAAAAGTCGCCGTCATCGCCGCCCGGTGTAATGCTGATGACATCCGCGGCGTCTTCAGCACCGTTGAATTCGAACGTGTCGTCTCCCTCGTCTCCGAAGAAATTGTCCGCTCCGTCACCGTTGTTCCAAATGAAGCGGTCATCACCGGGATCTTCGGGTACTTCGAATCCTGGCAAACCTTCGCCAAAGCCAAAGTCATTGCCTCGGTTGCCAATGATGATGTCATCACCGTCACCACCGAATAGCGAATCGATGCCTTGTGATCCCGACAGTACGTCATTTCCGATGCCGCCCGTCAACGTCACTGATGCAATGAGTCCCGCTGGTATTGTTGAAGCGTCCAGTCGATCATCACCGCCAAGTCCATCGACTTGGATGTTCTCAACCCCGGAAACTTCGATTGTGAAAGCGGAAGGTGCGACGCGGGTTAGGTCGAAGTCAGCGGAGGGGTGGGTTCCATCACCAGCTTCGCCAAGATCGCTGGCCGGTGTGACTCGCAAGTCATCGCCTCCCGTTTCAGAGCCTCCAAAAACGAAG
>JBCCKZ010000798.1:0-2935 GCA_039027135.1 Planctomycetota bacterium | reverse complement strand
CGCGACACTGGCAGGAATCAAATCTGATGGGCCCGGCTTTAAACAGATTGTCATTCAACCGACGCCCCCATCACCCGGCAGCAATTCGATGCATAAACCAATCGATTGGGTTCGAGCATCTTATGATTCGATTCGCGGCACGATTCGCAGCGATTGGAGAGCCGTCGATGGAAAATTTCACTTGCACGTGAGTATTCCTGCAAACACAACGGCAACCGTTTACCTTCCCACTGTCGATGCAGGCAGCATTACCGAGAGCGGCAAATCAATCGAAAGCAACCACCACGTCAAGTTGATTCGCGATGAAGGCAACATCGCCGTGTTGTCGGTTGATTCAGGCGATTACCAGTTCATCTCTCGCAATGACCTCGAACCAGCTCCCGTTGCACTAAAGACATTTGCTCCCAAGGACAGGTCGATCAATCCCGCTGGGATCGATCTATTGGGATCAACAAAGGTCGCATCATGGGACTTCACCAATCCATCAGATGTGGTCCAGTGGATCGAACGCAAGAGCATCAAGATCGAGCAACGTGCTGGCAAAGCGTATTTGGTCGCGACAGGTGATGACTCTCAAATGGCCGTTCGTCTTATGCAGCCCTCGGTTGGCAAGTTGGCGATTGAACTGAAAGCTATGCCAGCGAAGGGTGCATCAAGCCAGTTTTTCTGGGCCTACCCAGGTCGCGGATTCAATGGACAGCAGCAGACCAAACGGACGCTCCGCGAAACGGATCAAGTCAACGCCTATCTATTCAGCGTGCAAGACAGCGAAGCCATCAAGAAGATCCGATTCGATCCTTTTGAAACCTATGACCAATACGCCAACGTCGGCGAGATGATGATTGAGTCGATAACCGTGTACAAACTCGCTGAGTAAATACAGGAACCATGCAACGAAACAAGATCATGCTTACGAACTTTCGTGTGATTCGATCTGCCATCGTGCTGACCGTTTTGTTCGCGGCATTGCCATCCGTCGTCGCCTCGCAAGACAACCGCTCAACGCCCAACGTCATTTTTATTCTGGCCGACGATCTCGGCTGGAGTGATACGACGCTGTACGGAACCACCAAACTCTACAAGACCCCGAACATCCAGCGACTTGCCCAGCGTGGAATGACCTTCACGCGAGCCTACTCCTCCAGCCCACTTTGTTCACCGACGCGAGCGAGTGTTTTGACGGGTTTGAGTCCGGCACGTCATGGAATCACGTCGCCAAGTTGCCATCTGCCGAAAGTGGTGCTCAAGGCGACCGAAACCGAAAGCGGACCTCCCAATCGATTCGCGACGATTCCAAACTCCGTGACTCGACTGGACACCAGCTACTACACGCTTGCCGAGACACTTAAAGACAACGGATACGCGACCGGGCATTTCGGCAAATGGCACCTGGGATCGGAGCCTTACTCGCCGCTTGAGCATGGTTTTGACGTCGACGTCCCGCACCACCCGGGCCCAGGACCAGCGGGCAGTTACGTCGCACCGTGGAAGTTTGCGGACTTCGATCACGATCCTGACATTCCGGACGAGCATCTGGAAGATCGAATGGCCAAGGAAGCGGTTGCCTTCATGCAAGAGCATCGTGATGCACCCTTCTTCATGAACTACTGGATGTTCAGCGTGCATGCCCCGTTTGATGCCAAGCAGTCGTTGATTCAAAAATACCAACAGGTTATCGATCCCAAGGCTGCTCAACGAAGCCCGACCTACGCAGCGATGATCGAGAGCATGGACGATGCCGTTGGCACTCTTCTGGACACGTTGGACGAGCTAGACCTGGCTAACAACACGATCATTGTCTTCGCCTCAGACAACGGCGGAAACATGTACAACCTGGTCGATGGTGGCACGGCAACCAGCAACGCGCCGCTTCGAGGTGGCAAAGCGACGATGTACGAGGGTGGTATTCGAGGCCCTGCGATCGTTGTTTATCCAAGATCGATTGAAGCCGGGTCCAAGAGTCCAGAGATCATTCAAAGTAGCGACTTCTATCCGACGCTTCTCGAGATGCTCTCGATCAACCCGCAAGCGGATCAAATCTTTGATGGTATAAGCATCGTGCCCGCGTTGAATGGCGATTCGCTCGATCGCGAAGGCATCTTCACATACTTCCCGCACGCCCCAGGTGTTCCGGACTGGTTGCCACCATCGGTGAGTGTTCATAGCAACGATTGGAAATTGATCCGCATCTTTCACGGTGGAGAAGACAGCGATCATCGCTACAAGTTGTTCAACCTGAGAGACGACATCAGCGAGCAGAACGATCTTGCCGGCCAGTTCCCTGAACGAGTGAAGCAACTTGACGCGATGATTGAAGATCATCTCATTGCGACTCAAACGGTTCGTCCACTTCCGAACCCGAAGTTCGATCCTTCAAAATACGACGTGACACTGGAAGGAAAGGCCACTCTCAAAGGCGGCGCGAACAAGAAACCCAATCAGACCGGAAAATCTAAGCAGACAAGGAAGCCCGGCAAGCCCGTCGCTCAGTGGCAACCCGGCGGGACCTGCACACTCAACGCCGCCGATGAAGCATTGGTCGTCCAAAGCATAGGAGGCGATCCGTTCCTGAGTCACACTCTCGACAAGCCGGCCGCCAAAGGACCATTCACACTTGAATTCACCATCACTTCCGATTCTTTCGGCAATGGCCAAGTCTTTTGGAAGGTTCAGGGAGGCAGGCCGTTCAAGGCGGACCGCAGTAAAACTTTCAAAGTCAGACACGACGGCCGACCTCATGGCTATTCAATTCCGTTCGATGCCGCGGGGCCGCTCGATGCTATACGGATTGATCCATCGCGAGGGCCGGGCAAAATCGAAATTCGAAACATTCGATTGGTCAGTGGGGATGGAACGGTTCCGTATCAGCTGAACACTAATGATTTCGAATGGAAGCCAAAGATATAAACAGCGGAGGCTGTCCAGTGATACGTTT
>JBCCKZ010000797.1:0-2938 GCA_039027135.1 Planctomycetota bacterium | reverse complement strand
GAGACGAGCGTGGGGCGCGTGAAGAAACTCGCCGTAGGCTGTTTGGAGCGCCGCCGGCGAACGGTGCGCCTCGACCCCGACCTCCAACGAGGCGAAGTTCGTTGAGCGGAATGCGGATCCATAAATCAAAAGGCGTCCGTGCTCATTCAATGGCGGATTCGCTCAACAAAGCAACTTCAAGGCAAGTCGAACTTCTTGAACCATGACAAATGCCCGCACTAGCCAGGCCTAACATGTTGAGATCATGAGTATCGGCCTAGAGACCGCCCTTGTTGCCATAACACAGTGATTCAATCCTCCGCACGCTTCAAATCGGCCTTTGCCCGTATGGCCGACAGTCATGGTGAGATTTGCTATGTGGCTACGCAGGTGGCTAAGGCCGGCTCGGATGGTTCAGCCGTAGCCGCTTGGTGGGCCGTTGGGATCTGAATGGTCACGACGGCTCCGCCGGAGCTCTGGTTTTGAAGGTTCATCTCGCCGCCGTGGGCTGAAACGATACCGTAGGCGATCGACAGACCCAGTCCGGTGTGTCCGGCTTCGCTGCGTGTCGAGAAGAATGGCTCGATCACGTGGGGAAGGTCAGCGGTTTCGAAACCTGGCCCATTGTCTTCGATCGTGATCCTGACCGATCCATCATCGATGCTCGATCGAACACAGACCGTACCACCTTCCTCAATTGCCTCCACCGAGTTCAGCAGCACATTTGAGAATACCTGACCCAAGTCGGTCGCGTTGCACCTGACCAGGGGAAGCTCAGCTAGATTCGTTGTGATGTTTGCCTCTCTGGGAAGCCGCGATTTGATCAGCGAGATGGCGGTACTCAGGACTGCGTTCAGATCGACTTCTTCGCCGTTGCGTTCTTCCATCGGCGAAAACTCTCTCAGACCTTGTACGATGTTACGGATTCGTTTGACCCCATCGGAAGTTTCAACCATGAGCTGTTTCGTATCGGAGACGACGAAATCAATGTCCTCTTCCGCTCGTTTTGTTCGAACGGTTTCAAGCATTTCCTCATCGACGTCATTTGATTTGGCAACCGATTGAGAGAGCTGGTCGTAGAGTCCGACCATCTGTTCAATCGTGTCGATGTAGGCTTCAAGGGTTCCGAGGTTCGACTCAACAAAGAACAACGGGTTGTTGATTTCATGAGCGACGCCAGAGGCCAAGATGCCGAGCGAAGCCAATCTTTCCGCATGAACGAGCTGGGTTTGTTGTCGTTGCAGTGTCTCATTGGCGGTGCGGAGTCGGTCGTTGACCTGAACCAGCGAGGCCATGGTCTCTTCGTAGGTGGTGGTCAGATCCAAACGCATCGAGTCCAAGCAGAAATGGCACTCGATTCGTCCCGCGCTCGTTTCCAATACTACACATGCCGATGGAAAATTCGGATACCGAATCTGGCCCATCAGCAGCCTCGGCGACGTGATGGTCAGCTTTGGATGTGCCACCTGCAGATCAACGATTGCCGCGCCAGCAGACACATTGAGGATTTCCATCAATGCATCACAGGCTTCGCTTTCGTGGATGGGGGTGTCGTCATCGATTGCGTCGTCGCCGAGTAGCTTACGAGCCACGGACTCATCCATGGCGAGAGCGTACTCGCCGTACACCGTTCCGGTGTAGTGGATGGTCGCGATGATCCCTCGGCTCGTCTCGAGCGATGGGCTCTCTTCAGGCTGAGTTGTCGACTCGGTTGTCAAACCGAGGTAGCCTTCGAGGTTCGAAGCTGCCAATCCGGCGAATTGGCGTGTTTGTTCAGTGAGTAGTGACATGTAGCAATTCCTTATGGGAGAAACGAGCAATCAAGAGGCGGTTGGCTCATCGTCACTCTTTCGAGATTTCTTGCCCGACAGAAGCTTTGTGGAGAAGGGCAAGATATGGCGATGAGCTGGAAGTTGATCACTCGATGGCTAGACGGTCTCTGGTTGATGAGCTGTGTTGGTTTGATTCTTTGCAGCGTCCAGAGCATCGCTGAGGCGAGCCAGGTCGCTGGGGCTATTGGGACGGATGGGCTTTTGCAAAAATGCAACCGCGCCGGAATCCAGGCATCTTTGAACGGTTTCCTCTGTTCGAATCGCGGAGACCATGATGATCTTTGCGTCCGGGTACTCGGACCGAATGGCTTGTAGGCATTGGAGTCCATCCATATTCGGCATCGTCACATCAAGAAGCGTGACGTCCGGTTGGTGTGCTCGGTAAGCTTCCAGGCCTTCGTTACCATCGCCAGCCGTTGCGACGACATCGATGTCAAATGATTCGACGATTTGCTTCATGGCACGTACCATGAATTTGCTGTCGTCAACGAGTAGTGCGGTTGTCATATTAAGGATTCCTTTTGGTGGATGTGAAGTTGTGACGCCAATCCATCTTTGATCGCATTCGCGATCTCCGATGCTTCGCTTGGCTTCTGTAGAAAACGAAAGACTCCCCCGATGGTTTGTGCATCAAGCTTTGTTTGATGCTCCGCGGAACCCGTCAGCATGATCCGTACGGTTTCCGGCGAATTGGCTGCGATCCACTTGAGTAGTTCGACGCCATTCACTTTTCGCATCTGATGATCCGCGACGATAACGTCGAAGACATGTCTCTTGCAAAGATCGATGGCTAACTCAGCACAGCTGGCCGTGAAGATCTTGAAGGGTTGATTTCGCATGGCACGACGGAGGCCGCATAGCAATCGCATGTCATCATCAACCATGAGCACGGTACTCACGCAGCACCTCCGGCAAGCTGAGGTGCGGGTGTATTCGTATCGATGTAGCGACCTGGAATGGGTTGCACGATGTTGGTGCCCGATTCCTGAATCGAATTGATTCGTTCAACCAAGGTCTGATGAATCTCGGTTCCCTTTCGCAGCAAGAGCCGTCCAGCCGAATCAAGCATGTCCGCTTCGAGCACCATTCCTTCGGCCAAGTCTTGGACGGGAACGGCACTAGCGCGG
>JBCCKZ010000796.1:0-2946 GCA_039027135.1 Planctomycetota bacterium | reverse complement strand
TCGGAACTGTCGGAGGCACTTGAGCCCCCGCCCGACGGTGAATCGCCCTTTTGATCGCTGTTGCTTTGTTCGGACGTGCTACCTACCTGTTGGCCGTTCTCGCCTTCGCCCATTTCGTTTGATTCCGAAGAGCCATCTGGCTCTGGCGTCTGTCCAGGATTGCTTTGACTGGATGGCGAGTTGCTTTCTCCGTTGTCGCCCGAACCCTGTTCGTTGGGGTTACTCTCAGGATTCTTGCCATCCTCGTCACTCTCGTCTGTGCCAGCTTCCGGTTGGGATCCAGTTTCCTGAGAGCCTTTTGTTTGGTCGTCTGAGTCTCTCTCACTTTGCGAGTCATCATCGCCGCGAGGATCTTGGGATCCTTCTGAGCTCTCTGATTTTTCTGAGCTCTCTGATCCTTCGGAATCTTGAGAGGACTCCTGTTCTTGAGCGGCGTCTTGTCCCTTGCCACCTTCGGTGCGTTCAGTCGCGTTCTCTTCGGAGGATTCATCCTTTTCCTGGACGGCGGGTTCTTGATCGACTTCACTCAGGCCATCATCCGCTGGGTCGATATCGCCGGGCTCAGGTGTTTTGTCTGGTTTCTTGCTGAGGTCTACAATCTTGAGCCTGAGATTGCGCGATGCAGTGACTCCAGGAATTTTTTCATCCCAAGTCAGCGATTCACCAGGGTCGAACCGATTGTCACGCGCGATCGCTCGAAACGTGAGTTCTTGACCGACACCAAGTCCGAGAGCTTGAGGACGAAAGCGATACTCAAAGATTCTGGTCTTCTCAACTTTGTCTTCTGGTTTGGCTTGCCAAATGATCGCTCGCTTTGGCTCGGTTGCTCGCGTCAGTTCAATGGCGACTCCAGACAAGCCGAAGTCGGGATCAGTAGCGTGGAGTTCGATGATTTGTTGGGCGGTGATAGGGACTTCACGGTAGCCGCCACTTGGCATCGAGATAGTGATTTCCGGTTGAAGATCGGGAAGGGCCTCGATGCTGTAAATGATCGGGTCGGGATTCAGTACATCTTCGAAGTCGGCAATGCGAACGCGATAGGCAGTCCTTCGTACGGCACCATCAGATCCCGCCGAACGCAGCCTGAAGGATCCACTTAGGGTCACCTGGTCATCGGCAATACTCATGGGTATCGAGCCGGCGGTGATTCTTACTCGGCCACCATCATCGATTGGATTGAACTCTAGCTTGGCAGACTTGATAGGTCGGTTTGCACGAGCGTGGATGGTGACTCGCGTTCCCTCCATGGCGGAAACGTTGCCATCCTGTCGAATAATGGGCTCAAGATCGCCTGTGTACTTGGGACGTTGATATCTGATTCGCTCAATCGATACCGAGGGAAGATTCTCGATGTCGAGCTGGTAGGTCTTGCTCAACGCATCGCCGGCAATAACTCGGTAGGTTGCCGAACCACTGGCAGATGACGGAATTGCAAGTGTGCCTGTGAACTCGTTATCGCGTCCCTCGTCTGGAGACTGGCTCAAACTAAACGATCCAAGCATTGGATGCACGAGTTCTATTCGTACCGACTCATCATCGTGAAGGTTGGACACCTCAACGCTGAACACGACATCTCGGCCTGCTAATACCGTTGATTCACCTGGCTTGACCTTTTGAATCAGCACTCGCTTTGGCGCATCGATTGAAGCCCACGGCATGGTGAGTCGGGCGATCGAAGGCAAGACGCTCTTGCTTGATACTGCAGCGTAAATCCCAAAGGCGAAGAGCATTCCGATAGCTGCCAACCAAAGCTGCATGGGCACCAGCGCCTCGGCTACGGGGGTGTCGTTCTTTGCAAGGAACTGGACCAGGCGCCGCCCTTCTGTGCGGACGACTCTGCCACCGAGTGATTCGGTTTTCGTGCGGCTGCACAGCGTGACATAGGTTGTTAAAGATTGGCGGAGCTGCGGATACCGTCGCTCAATGCATCGCGACGCGTACTCAATCGCAACTCCGCTTTTCAGCGTTGGGATCAGCCAGGTTATCACGATTGTGACGCCACCCGCGATCAGCCCAAACCAGGCGGACCAACGACTCGCCGAGCCGATGGATAGAGTGTGGTCTAGAAGGACCCAAATGATGATCGCAGATAGCAGGGAGATTGCGGTCCATAAGCCACCAATACTTAGAGTCGCCCAGCGAATCTTGCGACGAGTCTCTTCGATTCGGCCTTGGATTTTAGGATCGGCCGAATCCAAACTCACATCACCTGGCCTGGGTGGGCTTGGTGGATGAATGGCTGAACGAGGCGACGCGATACTCACATCATCAGTATAGGTCAGTCGCCAGATAGCGTTGGAATGTCAGCCCATCTTGTGTAGGCAATGACTTTTGCTCTTCTCGTCTGCTGGGTTCGTGCGTTCGCTTCGTTCCTAACCGATTCATGGCTCACTCAGCTTAGGTAATTTGTTTAGATACCAATGCCGAGAGGCAGAATACTGCAGATCTCTCAAAAACCAAACGAACTTCAGCGATAGTCCCGGCTCTCATCGACACTCGCTAGCGGCTAGAGATCGAGGAACAACCTCGTTGGTTCTTCGATCAAATCCTTGATGGTCTTCAAGAATCCGACTGCTTCGCGGCCGTCAACGATTCGATGGTCGTAGGTCAGCGCGACGTACATCATGGGACGAATCACGACCTCGCCATCAATCGCGACGGGGCGCTGCTGTATCGAGTGAAGGCCCAGAATGCCGCTTTGGGGCGGGTTCACGATTGGCGTGGAAAGTAGTGAGCCGTAGATACCTCCGTTGCTGATGGTGAAAGTTCCACCAAGAAGATCCTCAGGTTGCAGTCGATTCTCGCCCGCAAGCCTTGCATACTCGCCGATTGATCTTTCGACATCAGCAAAATTCATTCGTTCAGCATTTCTAAGGATTGGTACGACAAGTCCTTTCCCACCCCCGATAGCGATGCCAATATCTTGATAGTGCCGCATGACGATGC
>JBCCKZ010000795.1:0-2948 GCA_039027135.1 Planctomycetota bacterium | reverse complement strand
CCTGGATCTGGGGGCCTCTGACGGACTCGCTTCGTTTTTCAGTGAATTTACCGGATCGCATCACTACCGTGGAGCTCTGCATCGTCCAGATGGAAACGAGATCAATTGCGAAGAAGTGAAGAAACTCCTGGATTGTGATTGGCTGTTGGGAGTGGATTCCTATCCCGAGCTGGATCATCAATCAAACGCTCCCATTCCAGCCGTCGACGCCAAGGTCATGATCATCGATCCCAACGGTCAACTTTATGAGGAGCGGATCCAACTTGGCGGACATCCGAGCATCATTCACTCTCGTATTGCAAAGACGGCTATGATGTTTTTTCGTAGTCACCTCACCAAGGAAAAATCATGAAAAATTTGGCACTGGTTGCGGTCCTCGTTTTCTGGACGACACCGTTCGTTTCGACGGGCTTTGCCGAAGACGAGCAGGTTGATGAACAGAAGCAGGAGCTCGTCGAAAAGCTCGTTGAAAAACTCAATGGCTGTAAGTTCGTGGGACGCTACACGATGGGTGACAAAGATGACGCGTCTTTGACGGACGAGTACACCGTCAGTTCGTTCGAGCCAACCGCCAATGAAGACGAATACAAGATGGTTGTACGTATCAAGTACGGCAAAAAAGATGTTGAGGCGCCCTTAATCATGAGAGTGCTTTTCGCGGGCACGACACCGGTCATCACGCTTGAGTCCGTTTGGGTTCCGGGGTTAGGGACCTTTGATTCACATGTTGTCATTCGAGGCAATGCCTATGCCGGGACTTGGGATCATGACGGTGTGGGTGGTCACGTTTTTGGAAAGATTGAGAAAACCAGCCCATGAATCGAATTCTCTTCGAGAATGCCCAGTTAGTCCTGCCAGGCGAGATCTTGAATGGATCTCTACTCGTGGCCGATGGACGAATCGTTGAGATCAATCCCTCATCGCATGCTTCGGCTGATAAAAAGACTGATTGCCAAGGCTTGCATTTGATTCCTGGAGTGATCGATGACCAGGTTCATTTTCGCGAACCGGGACTCACCCATAAAGAAGACCTCCATCACGCATCTCACGCCTGTGCCGCCGGAGGTGTAACAGCTTTCCTGGAAATGCCCAACACAAAGCCCCCGGCGATCACAGCCGAAGGCATTCGTCAAAAAGAAGCGATCGCTGCGAAGGAGTCTTTGGTGAATTATGGCTTCTACATAGGGGCCACGCCCAACAACGTTGATGAACTTGCTAGGGTGGATGGTGTTCCCGGTATCAAAATCTTTATCGGTTCGAGCACCGGCGATCTTCTCGTTGACGAGCAGGCCGCACTCGAGCGAATCTTTGCTGAAACGACGCTGCCGATTTGCGCCCACTGCGAAGACGAGCAAACCGTACGCGGTAATGCGAAACGTCTAGCGGGTCGTAGTGATGTTGCTGTTCACTCCGAAATCCGCGATGCGAATGCGGCAATGATTGCGACACGTCGTGCGATTGATTTGGCAACTCGTCATAACCACCGCTTTCACGTACTCCATGTTTCAACGGCTGCTGAGATCGAACCGATTGTCGGCGGTAAGCCGTTGATTACGTCTGAGGTCTGTCTGCATCACCTTTTCTTCAATGTGGATGATTACGCGAGGCTCGGATCGAAGATTCAAATGAACCCTTCGATCAAGACAGCGGAAGATAACGCGGGTCTTTGGAAGGGCCTGATTGATGGTGATATTCAAGTGATCGCGACCGATCACGCTCCCCACACGTTGGAAGAGAAGGCTCAAGACTATCCCGCGAGCCCGTCGGGGCTGCCAGCGGTGGAGAATTCATTGGCGCTGATGCTGAACGAAGTGCATCGAGGTCGGATTTCGCTTTCGCGTGTGGTCAGTGCGATGTGTGACGCACCGGCGCGTATATGGGGAATCGTCGGACGTGGCCGAATCGCCGAAGGATATCACGCGGATTTGACGCTGGTTGATCTCAACCATGAGCACACCGTACTGGATGAAAACCAACACACAAAAAACAAGTGGAGTCCTTGGCACGGTGAAAAGCTAACCGGCCGGGCGATTGCAACGTACGTTGGCGGTCATCGCGTTTGGAGCTTGTCTGATGGGTTTGATGAAGGCCACCGAGGTTCAAGGCTCGACTTTGATCATTCTCGCGGCGGCTTCTTTCAAACCGAGGATGGCATTGGCGTTTGAAATACCTTTGGTGGAACAAATCCGTGTGATACCCGGTAGATAGTAGATCGGAATCGGCAACTCATGCAGGACTCATATCAACTTTGAGTTAGCACGATTTCCGGGGACGACAGTAAATATTCTAAGTGTTCTTCACGCATCTCCTCTTCTTCAAAGATTTGTTGGATCGCAATATCCGATGATTTCGCATCAACGTGGAAATCCGAAAAGGTACTGGTTGAAGCGAATAGATTGGTTTCGGAGCGCATTCGGTCACGTTTGTCGCCTTCCATTTTGCTTGTTCGCTGTTCTTCTTCCATAAGATTAGGCCTCACTGGGACCAAACCACGATGGCTTAACTTGTCTTCACCGCGGGCGATATTGGCTTGTTCGAGCAGCTCATTGATAACGAGCAAAGCATCAAGTGGTGAGACTTGATTATCCTGATTGACATCCATCATGCCTCCACTCTCAATCGTTGCCTCTGCATTTGCTCTAGATGCGTTTGACGTTAGTTGATTGATCACCAAGATTGCATCTAGCGGCGTCGTACTGCCATCGCCGGAAACATCAGTTGGCATCAAAAAGTTAGTCGGAATAGTTTGAAGAAATGCACTGGGGCCTGCGGAGGAAGACACTCTATAGATACGCCGCATGGTTTGTGGTTGAAAAACGATGGCATACATTTGATTGGCTGCCAAATCAGCTTTTGCAACTCCATTAACGTAGGCACTTACAGTCTGGGTTTTGCTGTTGAGTACTCTCACGTTCTCGTTCGCGTAAGCGAAACCCACGGGTGTAATG
>JBCCKZ010000794.1:0-2952 GCA_039027135.1 Planctomycetota bacterium | reverse complement strand
CCGGTTGGTATCCCATACGGCTCGAGCATTTTCAGCAGAACGGCACTGCCGTGATCGAGCTACGTTTTGAGGGACCAGGACAAAGCAAAACGATCATTCCTTCGACGCATTTGTTGACGAGACTACCAGCGGCGCCGAAGGTTGAGAGCGTTCAATATGACGCTGGCTCGAATCAAAGAAGCCTGATTAGGTCCATCACGATCGACTTCGATGCTCAGGTGATCGTCGACGCCGGGTCCTTTGTACTAACAACACAGTCTGGATCGCAGGTAGCACTGAATGATCCCGTGCTGACGTTAGTTGATGGCAAGACTCGCGCGGTGTTGACCTTCAGTGGAGATCATGTGGATGGGACGGGTTCGCTAGCCGACGGCAGTTATCGACTTAGTGTATTGAGTACTCGGGTCCGAGATTCGTTTGGCAACGCGTTAGACGGAGATGATGATGGGGTCGCAGGTGGAAATCTCGTGGACGACTTCTTCAAACTCTATGGCGACGTTGACGGAAATGGAGTTGTCGATCGTCGTGATTTTGCATTCATGCGGCAGGCCTTTGGTCGATCATCGGATGACGAGTTATTCAACGCCGCGTTTGATTGGGATAACGACGGTGTCGTCGATCGAAGGGACTTTGCATTCTTCCGATCGAATTATGGGAGGCGCATGGGTTGATGGCTTTACTCTCTGTTTAGGCATTGGTATCCACACAAGTTCGTTAGCGTGATTTGCTGGTTTTTGTGAGCCGTGGGCCGGATGCGGCGCAGCCGCGAAGGCACCGGGCCAACGACGAACGCTATGAGAGCTGATCTCTGGCGGGCTCAACAATTTCGATGGCGGATATGTGCCCGGTCCCTCCATTCGCTCCGCTCATATCCGGGTCACGGCTCACGCCGGTCAGCAGACTTTTCAAGACACCAATGCACGGAGGTAGGGTGATTTCTAGTGCTTTATTTACTTTCAATTTTAGAGTAGCGGGACTCGCCAAGAGTTTCGGCGTTTGACGCCTAAGTAAGTCAAGATCACCGAAAGACTTGGCGGCCTGTCGATTTAATAAGCCGCAACGCGATAGCGTCCGGTTCCAAACCGAAACCGGGTGCTAGCGCACCGCGGCTGATCATTGATTTCACGGATGTCATTAAATCGACAGGCCGTTGGCGTCTTCTGCTACACCCGAACCCTAGATTTGGAGTTAGACGAAGCACTAGGTGGGTGACTTACGCTTTCCGCTCCTGAAGCCCGGAGTCAGCCTGATTGCACGGCGTACGAGCTAAGCATCAATACAACTCGCTTCGCTCATAGCCGCGTTACGTATCACTTTCGATGTCGCGCGAAGGCATTCTCGCTTCAAAAAGCTTGCGGTTCGTACCGATAGAGGTTATGAAGGAATTCCGGCCTTTAGCTTCCCGCCTTTCAATTTTCACTCGCGTCGACTCTCACGCGAGCCCGCCATGATGAATTTGGTCCAAGATGGTCGCCGCACGCTGCTAAAGTCCGCTGGCATCACGTTGACGCTTCCCATGATGCCTTCGTTGGTTTCTGGAGAAGAAAAATCGGTTGAGGAATCGGATGCGAAAGCAAAACGTTTGGTATGTATCGGATCGAACCTGGGCCTTTATCGAAATGCTCTTTACCCAGAGACGACCGGCAAAGACTACGAGCTGACGCCATTGATGCAGCCGCTCGAGGCACACGTCAAAGACCTCACCCTGTTCTCGGGTTTCGATCATCGCGCCGGTAACGGGCATAAAAACTGGGATAACTATCTGTGCGGTAAACGAGTCGGCTCGATGTCGCTGGATCAGATGGTTGCTGAAAAGATTGGCGGCACTACACGGCTAGAATCGATGCAGCTTTGTGCCGGTGATATCCCTCAACAGCGGATGGTGTTCTCTCGTCAGGGCGTGCCGCTGCCAATGATCAATCGACCCAGTGTGGTCTATCGAAAACTGTTCGCGTCGGCCGATGACCTTGCTCGGCAAGAGTACCTGCTACGTAGTGGGCAAAGCGCGTTAGATGTCGTCCAAGAAGATGCGCGATTGCTTAAGCATCGACTCGGCAGCGACGATCAACGCAAGCTGCAGGAGTACTTCACGTCGCTTCGGGAGTTGGAGACTCGCATGACTAGGCAGCTGACTCATCTCGCCGATGGCGTCCAGGACGTCGACTACGAACTACCCGCTTACGACCCGATGGCACCAACAATGATGTTGGAGTGCGAGCAAATCATGTTCGATTTGATGGCGTTGGCTTTGCAAACTGACTCAACGCGAGTGGCGACGCTGTTCATTGCAGGTTTGGGGCAAGTGTTCACGCTCGACGGCGAGACGATGCGTGCCGGTTATCACGCTCTTTCGCACCACGGAAACGATCCGGATTTGATTCGTGACTTGATTCGAGTCGAAACCGAGCACATGCGGTGCTTGTCAAGGTTTCTAACGCAGCTTAAAGAACGAACGAATGAACACGGCCAGCCACTCCTTGACTCAACCGTCGTGATGTTTGGAACAGGCATGGGTGATGCCAGTCGTCACAGCAATCGAGATCTTCCAACTCTCATTGCGGGCGGTGGCTTGAACCACGGTTCGCACGTGGCTTCGGACCCGTCCGATGAGCGAAGCGATAAACTTGGTAATGTCTTCGTCAGTCTCTTGCAGCACTTCGGTGTTGAGACGGACACGTTCTCGGATGTGACTGGACGCGTTGATCATTGGGCATGAGTTCAGTGATCTTCAATGTTGAATGCGGCTTCGTCGGAGTCCAGGCTTCAGCCGCTGGGAATCTAAGGTTGGCGGCTACTAAGACTGCCCACCGAAGAAAGCCCAGAATGGGCGACAGCTCCATGTCGGTGGGCTTGCCCACCGGTGCAGGAAATACGCACCGCTTCCCTCTCGCACCGTCGGGCGCCCGGGGGGGGCGCCGGGGGGGGGGGGGAAAAAAAAAGTAAGCCCGGGTT
>JBCCKZ010000793.1:0-2954 GCA_039027135.1 Planctomycetota bacterium | reverse complement strand
TCGAATCGAAAGGGATGGAACCTTTGAGCCGATGGACTCGAACGAGACCATTGGCTTACCGCCTGGTGAATACGATGTCGTTGTCGTTCAGGTTGTTTTGACAGAGGACCTGGCCAAGGAAATGCACACGCATGGATCAACAGTTCCTCGCCGATACGCGGACTACCACACGAGTGATCTAAGTGTGCGAGTCTCTGAAGGCGATCTCGACCCTGTTCTAGTTGTTGTGGCCGCCGACGAGACATGATCCAGTGGCAATGAAGATCACTGCGATTCCCCAGCTATATCGCAACTTGAAGCGATGGCGAGGAATCCTAGCCATTTTGAATCGGTACGGACTGGCGGATTGGCTGACGGCGACCCATCTTCCGTTCCGTGATCGATTCAAAGGTCCCGATGGAGAGCCGCTATCGGATCACACCCGCGCAGAGCGGCTTCGACTCGCGATCACAGAATTGGGCCCAACGTTTGTCAAAGTTGGCCAAACACTCGCGGGACGCCCCGATTTGCTCGGCCCCGAGTACATCGACGAGCTCAAGGAGCTGCGCAGTCGCGTTCCGCCAGAGCCAATCCAAGCGATCGAAAAAGTACTCGACGCGAATTGGCCAGAAGACTGGCGAGCAAATCTCTCTTTAGAGTCCGAGGCACTAGGAACGGCTTCGATTGGCCAAGTCCATCGGGGAACCTTTAACGACGGACGCAAAGTAGTCGTTAAGGTACGGCGGCCTGGAATTGCTTCCGTGGTTCGTCAAGATCTTGAGATACTTGCCGGCGTCGCACCATTGGCTCAGCGAATCGAGGGCTTAGCCGCTTTCGATCCCGTCATCATGGTTGAACAGCTCTCGCGGGTTGTGATTTCGGAACTGGATTTCAACAACGAAAGACGCAATCTCCAGTACTTTCGATCGCTTGTTGAGAGTGATTTTCCCGACATTCGGGTTCCCTGGGTCGATGCGTCCTGGTGCACTGAAGAAGTCCTCGTGATGGAGGAGGTTGAGGGCGTCTCGTTGAATCAATGGATGTCCAAGGCAGGCAATCCCGAGAACGTTGAGTCGATGGCACGTAAGCTTGCGGACTTTTATCTGCGCTTGCTAATCGACGAAGGTGTTTTTCACGCCGATCCCCATCCCGGCAATTTCATCGTTGGTGACGATGGGCAGTTAGGCATCATAGACTTTGGAATGGTTGGACGTTTGGATGACGGACTTCGTGATCTCTTGGAAGAGATGCTGCTCGCGATTGGTGCTGGAGACCAACAACGGCTCACCAAACTAATCCGAAGGTTAGCGGGCCCTAGTGGAGGAGTGGACACGAGACGTTTACACATGGATGTCGCCAACTTCATCGTCGATTACGGGGCTCAGGACCTGGGCGATTTTCGCGTCGGCGCTGCCCTAGAAGATCTTGGTGGAATCCTTCGACGACATTCGATTCAGCTGCCGCCCCAAACATCAACGCTCCTCAAGATGCTGATCTCTTTGGAGGGTACGCTTCGAGAGATGGGAGCGGGTTTCGGATCGATCGAGGTAGCTCAGCGCATGACCCGGAGCCTTATCAAGAAAAGGCTCAGTCCCAAACGAAGAGCTAGACAAGTTCGTCATTTAGTCGAAGACGCGCAGTACTTTCTTCAGACAGCTCCCGAAGAATTGACCTCGTTAATGCACCAGTTTCGATCTGGTGAAATTCGGATCAACTTGATGCATCGTCGGCTTGCGCCGATGGTCAACCGAATCGTGCTCGGCGGAATGGCTAGCGCCGTTTTTCTGGGGTCCTCTTTGATGCTCGCACTGCAAGTTCCTCCGGTGCTTTTCCAAAGCTCTGAGCCTGGCAACTTTGTGAACGTAAGCATTCTGGGTTTGCTGGGTGTTCTCGGCAGCTCCGCGGTAATGGCCTGGGTCACCGTGGCGATCGCGCGGAGTGGTCAATTAACCCGTCAGGGAGATTGAAACCCGGCCTTGTTGATCGCAGAGACTCATTGTTCTGCCTTTTGAGTGAGTTTCCTTGAAACCTGAGGGCGGCTCTCAATCGCCAATGGGAAGCCCGATCTTGCGGCATTCCAGTGTTTTTTGGTAACGCTTCGGCATGAAGATCGATCGCCCAAAGCCGCAACGTATTCACGATTCATCACGCCGGATTAGACGCAGAGGCACGCTCGGAGTATTGCTGGGCTCTCTTTCCATTGGTCTAGCCTCGGGATGTAGCATCTTCCAAAGAGACGAAGAGCCAGCTGTGTCAGAGGCGATGAAGGCCCTCATGACGGTCCCAACGCTGCCTGATCGAGTTGGAGACGCAATCGTTGCACGTGGTATGAATTCCCTCCATGTCACTGGAGTTGGTTTGGTAACAAAGCTCGATGGCCGAGGGGGATCGCCGGATCCTTCGACCTATCGAGATGAGCTCGTTGAGATTATGAAGCGCCACGATATTGCGGCGCCGAAGGTACTCTTGGAGTCGACCAACAATGCTCTAGTTCGAATCCGAGCGTCAATTCCTCCGGGAGCAAGACGCGGAGATCGAATTGACGTAGCCGTTGAGTCACCGGTCGACGCCAACGCGAATGACTTATCCAACGGATGGCTTTTGGAGGCTCGATTGGCTCTTCAAACTCGAGTCAAAGGCTCATTAGGGCGAACCGAGGTGAAAGGCGGGAAGACTGCTGCGATCGCAAAGGGCCCCGTGCTCAGCCGAACACAGCACACCGTCTACTCTGATGACTCGAATGGAAGGTCAGGCCATGTGATCGGTGGAGCCATTGTTCAGGAGGATCGTGAGATCTCATTAAAAATCGGCGAGTCCTATGCTCACAAACACAACGCGGAAAAGCTCGCCAAAGCAATTAACCAGCGATTCAAGTTTTTCGATGGCATCTCACGTGAGGGTATCGCAAAACCTACGAGGGATGATTCGATTGAGTTGCGTCTTCATCCCCGATACCACCATAACCCCTCGCGTTT
>JBCCKZ010000792.1:0-2963 GCA_039027135.1 Planctomycetota bacterium | reverse complement strand
GGTGCGTTTCCGTGTCGTGATACTTTTCCATATGTGGCACACTGCGATCGCGGCCTGTTCGTTTGCATTTCTTGTTCTGGGGACGATCGTAGTGATCCTTGGCGAAGTACGAGCCAGGAGCACCGATCGCACGACCGCCAATGTTGACATCGAACCCAAGGTTGGCCGGGTTGTCTCCTTCATGATCAAAAGGGCCAAAGTGGGCTTTCCCGACATGAATCGTGCGATAGCCATGCGAACGCAACCAGCCTGGCAAAGTGAAGTCGCCAGAGTTCAACCCAGTCCAATTCCATTCGGGCGGCCCGAACTTACCGCGATTATTTGTCTCGGGTGATATCCACTGGGTCGTGTGATGTCGCGCCGCGTTCTGGCCCGTCATGATCGAGATGCGCGTTGGCGAGCAAACACTCATCGCGTAGAAGTTATTGAATCGGATTCCCGAAGCAGCCAGCCGTTCCATATTTGGAGTGCGATACAAGTCATTCAGCGGATATCGTTTCGGATTACCATCCGCATCTGTGAGAAATGGCACCGACGTATCCATGACACCCATATCGTCAACAAGAAAGACGACAATATTGGGCTGCACAGGAGGACTATCAGCACCAACTGTTTGGGTATACGCCAAGAAGACCAATAGAAATACAGAACAGCAAATCTTCATCGCCAAGGCTTTCAAACCGATTAGTTGCGGGACAGTTGGCAAAAAACGATGACTCGTCAGTCAGCGTGAAGCAGACGTTAAATCAATCCGGAAGTAAGACTTTACACTAGACACCGCCAAGTGTGTGTCTAGAGAAGAAATCACTTTCCCGAAGTTGGGAGATCAGGCGGAAGTCCGCTACTGCGCCAACGCGTCCGAGGCCTTGGTTCCTCATTATGCCTAGGCAAATGTTCAGCCAGTCTTTCAATCACTAATTGGTATTCTCGAGCACCAGCCAGGTTCTCTATCTCTCTCGCATCATTGCGGTGATCGTATAGCTCCTCGCTACCATCGGCGTAGCGAATGTATCGCCAATGACTCGACCGGACAGCGTGATTGTTTCGACCGTGGGTTGTAACGACGGCTCTTTGAGGTGGTTCGTCCGAATCCCCGAGGAACGGAGCAAGGCTCTGTCCATCTAGATGTTCTGGCTGCCCCAAGCCACAAAGGTCATTAAGGGTCGGATAGATATCGAGCAAACTGACAGGTTGCTCACAGCGAATCTCTTGCGCTTGCTGCCTGGAATCAACAAAAATCAATGGAACATGCGTTGTCTGCTCCCAGAGTGCAAACTTCTCCCAGTGCTTCTTCTGTCCAAGGTGATATCCATGATCAGACCACAAAATGATGACGGTGTTCTCGGCCAAAGGCCCGTCGTCCAGAGCTCGGATTAACCTCCCCACCATGGCGTCGGCAAAAGAGCTCGACGCCATGTAAGCCAATGTGGCATCATCAAGCTTATCTTGTTCGATCAACCACTGATGCCACGCCTGCCTGGCAAGCCCACTGCCAGCATCCGGAATGTCATCTAGGTCGGATTCAGGATCATCGACAACCCCAAGGTCGCTAGAGTCGTACAGGCTGAAGTACTTTTCCGGCGTGTACCACGGGATGTGCGGACGATAAATGCCAACCGCGAGAAACAACGGTTGATCGTGCTCCCTGGACAATTGCTCCTCGGCCCAGGAAACAACCTTCCCATCGCCGGTCTCATTGTCGGCCGTTTCAATCGGATTCCAATCGAAACGTCCTTTGTAGAACAAGTTCGATCCATTCACCGCCTGTCCGGGAGTGATGAAATCATGAGCCAATTGACGCGACTTCGATGGATAGTACTCGTGCCACGGACGCGAATCGAAATGCCCCGCTAGTTGAACTTGAGATAGATTTGCAGCGTGATACAGCTTGCCGCCACCAATGACCTTGTAACCATGATCATGAAAATGGTGTGGGATAGTCGTTACCTTCCATAGCTTTTCGTTCTGTCGCCAATCCTGTGAATTCAGATAAACACCACTGTTATACGGAGCGACGCCTGTGATGACACTCGTTCGTGACGGACCGCAAGCGGGTGCCGCGCAGTAAGCGTGGGTAAATAACGTTCCGCGTTCCGCGAGTGCATCGAGGCATGGCGTCTTCGAACGATAAGAACTATTGAGACCGAGAGCATAATCATTCAGATCATCAACAGCTATGAAGAGCACGTTCGGCTTCTCGCCCGCGTCAATCCAATTCGAAATGACCACAACCGAGATAGAGACAAGAACAAAGGTGCGAGTCAGGAAGTTCATGCATCGCATCTCGTAGATGTGCGTCGGTAGAAATCCACTTTCATTCTCTTCTTCGGCATGTATCAGTCTTTCGCTGTCTCATCTGCTAGTGAAAGCCGCGGCAAGTCCAGCTCGCTATCTCAATTCGTGATCCAATGAGTACTGAGTCGACCATCCACTCTATCAGCACCAGACGTCGACGCGACATGAGTGAAAACCGTAAACCGGAATGGTCATCACTTTGAATCCTTCTTTCGTTTCTTGAGTGAGCGAAACCGGGAACGCTGGCTTTGCGTCAGAAGATGCATCGCCTCTGACTTAAACTGGTCATGCCATTCGAGTGTGACTCGAAAAGCCTCAGTCTGTTGGTCAGAGAAATGGGCCTCCGTTTGCACGAACGCCCAGAGATCACGATTGACCAACCCCTTCGAACGCCCCTTGGAAAAGACTTCGTCGCGCAGCTTAACCATTGCTTTGTCGATGCCAACTCTCTCGCGAAGAGCCTGTACAGAGCGTCTATGAGCCAACACCAAACGATCAAATTCTTGACGTTGCTGTTTGGACAAGCCAAGTTCTTCGAAGTACTCCTCAAACCGTTTGGTAACTAGCAGGTGCCGCGGCATGGATGTCTCGCGAGGATCTGAAACGTGCTGTTTGAAGTCGTCGAAAACCGCGAATCGAGGTACCGTCATACGGATCTCTGTTTTGCG